>PFCO01000003.1:40091-73794 GCA_002772995.1 Candidatus Niyogibacteria bacterium CG10_big_fil_rev_8_21_14_0_10_46_36 | reverse complement strand
ATGTCCAGCTTATTGTCGCGCTTGCATTGTATCCGATGGTGATCGGTCCATCACTGCCGTTTGCTTTGATATCTACAGTAGGGGATGCTGGAGGCGGCGCGTTCAATACATTAAACGCAATACAGTAATATGTTCCGCCGGCTTGCGGGTTATCAACGCGGTCATAGTTATCGTATTTCCAATTATCAGTATTACAATACAGTTCCGCGCTTGTATTTGAGGGGTGTGCAAAGGGAATATATCCTGATTTCAAAACTTCGCGTATCCAAACGGTATTGCTGCTATTCTGACTCAGGGGGACTTGCACGCTTGTGCGTCCGTTAGAATCCGTTACGCCAAATGTCTGCCACGGCGAACCTGCAGCACCGACAAATGAATCTCCTGGGTTTTGAGCTCCATCACGCGAAAATCCCCATTGAAAACTCCAACCAGCTTCTGCGTGGCAGTTTGGGTGCGACGCAAGAAAGCTTGAGGCGGTGTTTGCGGTAATATTTGTATCGCTACTAGCATTTCCCCAGTTAGGGAGATCCGATTCGCTATTACAAACAATTTTTGTAGCAATAATAGTTGCGGTGTTGGAGGTTGCTGAAGTGACCATTGGCGAAACCGCCAAAAATACAGCAATCCCCACAAGACCTGCAAAAAATAAGGTATTTTTCATATTTTTATTGATGGTGTTCATGGAATAAGATTAAATTATAGTATATAGAAAACCATTTCCAAGGGTTTGACTTACCCTTAAATCCTGCCTATTATATACTAACGTATAAATAAAGTCAAGTGATTACGGGGCTTTATGCTGTTAGGCCCTAAAACCCTTATTTTTCAATACATTTAAAAATGATTTTTGAGAAAAGACATATATTTTTTGCCCTTCTCCTTATTCTTATAGGGGTAATTTTTTGGTCTTCCGGATTTCTCCAAAGTGTCTTTGCAGAGGCTCAAAATTTTATAGAGACTTATATCCACGAAAGCCCAATCCTTGCAGTGCTGGTATTTGTGATGCTTGCGGTGGTTGCTGTGGTTGTCTCCCCATTTTCGAGCGCTCCGCTTGTCCCTCTGGTCATTCCTGCATGGGGTGAATCGCTTACTATTGTGCTGCTTGTTTCCGGCTGGCTTATCGGGGGGATAATCATTTACTTTATCGGAAGCGCCTTACGGGAGCCGTTTCTTTCGCACACGGGGACTACGGAAAAAATCGAATATTACAAGAGCCATATATCAGGAAGAGCGCAATTCGGACTTGTTGTATTGTTTCGGTTTGCGATTCCATCCGAAATTGCGGGCTATGTTTTAGGTATTGTCAGATATCATTTTGGGAAATATGTTATTGCAACAATTACTTATGAAATATTCTCAGCAACAACGCTTGTATATTTAAGCGACGCTTTTTTGGCGGGAAATCCATTTTATTTTATCGTAATGCTCGGTGTCATGCTCGGCATTACGGGAGCAAGCCTTTACACACTTCGAAGAAAGATGAGAAAGCACGCGTCATCATAGTTCCGTTGCGCGGGTGGGGAGTGATATACTATATACATGGCTGAAGAACCAGGAGGACGCCAATATAAAAATATAACTGACCTCGTTGATTCCGTATTGCGCCGCGCAATAACAGAGCGAGCAAGCGATATACATTTTGAGCCGGCGCGGGATTCATTCGGTATCCGTTTTCGGGTAGACGGCTTTTTGCATCCGGTTGAAGTATTCGAAAAGCAGGGACAAGACGAGATAATATCTCGGATAAAGGTTCTTGCAAGTATGGAGATAATGGAAAAGCGCTTTCCTCAGGACGGACACTTTGAGATATATGATAAAGATGGCAAGATTTATAACCTTCGGGTATCTACATATCCAACAACATTCGGGGAAGCGGCTGTACTACGTCTCCTAGATAGGAAGGATGCAATGATGGGGCTTGAAAGTCTCGGATTTGAGTTTAATCAGCTTGCGGATATAAAACGAATGATCGCTCTGCCATACGGGATGTGTCTCATTACTGGTCCTACGGGGGCGGGGAAAACAACTCTCTTGTATTCGGTTTTAAAAACACTTAATACGCCTAGCAACAACATAGTAACCATAGAAGACCCTATAGAATTTCAAATGGACACTATCAGACAGCTGCAAGTTCGTGAAAATATAGGGCTCACGTTCCCTAAGGCGCTTCGGGCTGTTGTGCGTCAAGACCCCGATGTTATCATGCTCGGAGAGTTGCGTGATATTGAAACGGTGCAAATGTCTGTTCAGGCAGCGCTCTCAGGCATTCTTGTGTTCGCGACATTTCACACATTTGATGTTCCTGGGATAGTGATCCGTTTTTTAGAAATGGGTGTTCCTCGCTCAGTTATTTCTCACATTCTTATTGGAGTCGTCTCCGGGAGGCTTGTAAGAAAAATTTGCGAAAAATGTAAGGAACCGTATACATTAAGCAAATTTGAAAAAGATGTTCTCGGGGATTCGCTTTCTGGCATTTCTCTTAAGTGGGGGAGGGGCTGTAAAGAATGCGGAGGAAGTGGTTATTTGGACAGAGAGGGGGTTTTTGAAGTAGTGGTATTTGATGAAGAGATAAAATCGTATATCATGGAGGGGAAGAATATATCTCAATTGGGGGGTGTGTTCCAGAAAAAAGGGACAAAGAGCCTGTGGGAAGCGATGATAAGCAAAGTTTCTCGAGGGGTAACAACGGTAGAAGAAGCGCTTCGGATTGTAGGGGTAAAGGATGTCTCTCAAGAAAAATAATACCTTGTCCAATAGACTTTAATGTCTGTTATAATGTCTTAAATGTCCATTAGTATATGGACTTTTCTATTTTTTATTTTTTTATGAAGCAATCTTCTCATAACCCAAATATATACTGCGAATATTTGCGAAGTCGTGCGCAAAAAATTACCGAAGCACTTTACAGGATAACTGATATTTTCCCGGACAAGGAGCCGCTAAAGTGGCATTTGCGCAAAGAAGGAATTTTTGTGTTCAAAATATTTTCAAATATCGAGGACTCAACGGCGTATGAACGGGAGAAGTATATTGACAAAGCAGAAAAAATAATTCCTCGCGTGATTAATGCGCTGGAATTGGCGTCGCTGGGAACATTTATTTCTCGGACCAACTTCGAGATTCTCATAAAGGAGTATCATATGCTTCTCGATTTCATAAAAGACAAGAAAGAAAGTATTTTGCCCGATTCCAAAAAACAATTGTCCATGAGATCAATTGAAGAGATATTAAAAGACAAAAAAGAAAAAAATAATTTATCTAACGGACACATT
This sequence comes from Candidatus Niyogibacteria bacterium CG10_big_fil_rev_8_21_14_0_10_46_36, assembly GCA_002772995.1. NCBI lineage: Bacteria > Candidatus Niyogiibacteriota > Candidatus Niyogibacteria bacterium CG10_big_fil_rev_8_21_14_0_10_46_36. Next base: position 70,522 of record PFCO01000003.1, on the reverse strand, counting down.
TCTTTACCAGAAAACAAAATAGAAAAAATTTCAAGGAACGATGTTTCTGGGGGAGAAGAAAAAAATCATTTTTCTGGGCAATATTTTTCTCCACCAATAAATGCTTTTCAGGAAAAAGGAGAAAGCGATTTTAGAAAAGAAAAAGAATTGAAAACGACGGAGCGGGCACTCGGGGGCAATCAGCCGACAGAAGATTCTTCAGAAAGAAAGGACAAAATTGTATCTATTGTTCGAGAGCGCGGCGAAGTGAGCGTGAGCGATGTTGCTGCGTATTTCGGAGGAGTGAGCGAAAAAACCATACAACGAGACCTCCTTGCGCTTGTGGATACGGGAGTTATACGCAAGTATGGAGATAAACGCTGGAGACGCTATGTGTTAAGTGCTCAGGGGTAGCCTTACCTATTATATAGGGCAGTTGACAGGATATTTGTTTATTGTTTGGCGCATTATTCATTGACCTTCTATTTTGTGTTGTTTTATCCTATAGAGAAGCAAGAAAAATAAGGTTTTTAAGGGGCGTTGGCATAGATTGACGAATTGCAAAATAGAGCCTAAAATAAGTGTTTTAAGTTATCCACAGTACTATTTTGCAAGCATTTTTCGCTGTATCTATAATAAATTATAAGGAAGAATGACTGGTGAAGAGTGTAAATGCAGTTATTTATGTAGAGTGTAAAAATTTTTTATCAAAGCCATATGACTGGCTGGTTTCCTGTATCCGTTTGCCTGAATTATTTTTTTAAAAAATTAAACATTATTTTTCCTTCACTGTGCGCAATGATGCGTGTAGAAAAGGGGAAATAATTATTTCCCTCGACAGGATTAGGGAAGAACATTGACAGCAATATATAAAAGGAAGCACGGATTGATTGTTATAAAAATGTACGAATTTATTTCTACATTCTTATTGTGTGTATTGACAGATAAAGCAAGGACAAGAAGTTGCTTGATGCTGGTATATATATGTATGAGCATCGGAAAGCTAGGTCGATGAGGAATGGTTTCCATTCTCTTATGGCTTAACTTCTTAATATCGTAGATTTTTCCCATTCAAGAATTATTAATTGTTTGAACATTCGAGAAAGTTATCATGTGGTCAATTGTCGAGATCATATCTATCTTTCTCAAAACTCTTTTTGAATCCCGCTTTAAGCAGGAGAAAAAAAGAGTCATTCATTATCACATATGAGTAGCTTAAGAGGAACGGCGAAAGCAAAAATTGCTTCTACCGTTCTGAGTGTAACAACTGCATTGTGGCTTGGAGGAGTCGGATATTTTATTCCGGCAGCAGCCCAGGCACAAACAGTTGCTGATCTTCAAGCACAAATCCAAGCACTGTTAGCGCAGATTTCAACATTGCAATCACAGCTTTCAGGTTTGCAGGGAGGCGGCGGTAGCCAATCAGGATTCTTCCATGTGTTTAACACAAACCTTTCCATGGATATGAACAATTCTGAAGTTTCTGCTCTCCAGCAAGCATTGGATTTGGAAGGATGCTTCAACTTTGCATCCTACACAGGATATTTTGGTCCCATCACGCGTGACGGAGTAAATTGCTTTCAGAACAAATATGCTTCTGAAGTTTTGACTCCGGTGGGACTCTCGGCTCCTACAGGTTTTGTAGGTCCGTCCACGCGAGCTAAATTAAACGCATTGTACGGCACCACGGCTCCAACCACACCGACAACGCCAACAACACCGACAACGCCAGTTTCAGCAGGCACTTTGTTGGTAGCGGCAGGCACACAGCCGGCAGATTCCTTGGCGGTAAAGAACGCACAAGGAGTTCCGTTTACGGTTATTACATTGAGCGCGGGAGCGAGCGATGTAATCGTAGACTCAATAACTGTTGAACGGCAGGGGTTGGGTGCGGACAGCGCATTCAGCGGTATTGTGTTGATCGACCAAGATGGAACCCGAATCGGGCTTTCAAAGACATTGAACTCACTTCACCAAGCAACATTGACCGAAGACTTCACTGTTAAGGCAGGAACGACCCGGACAATTACTATTGCGGGTGACATGGCGGCAAGTCTTGCATCTAATGTAGGCGAGACACCTCTCTTAACGGTTACAGCGATCGCTTTGAAGGGTACCGCAACATTATCCGGTTCACTTCCTATAAAGGGAGCGATTCACACACTGAACAACTCGCTTACTATCGGTAGTGTTACAAATGCAATCGGTCCGTTGGATCCGGGTGCAAGCGTAAACAAGAAAGTAGGTGAGACAGGATACACCTTTACTTCAGTTAAGTTCACAGCAGGTTCGGCAGAAGATCTTCTTTTGAAGAACATTCGCTTCAACCAGTCAGGTTCAGCGGCATCTGGCGACTTAGCAAACGTTAAGATCGTAATAAACGGTACTGAATATGATGCAGTTGTTTCCGAAGATGGAAAATACTACAGCGCAAACTTTGGCGCTGGGATTGAAGTCCCGAAAGGGTTTTCAGTAGAAGCATCCATCAAAGGTGACATTGTTGACGGTTCAGGCCGAACAATTGACTTTGATGTTTTCCGCCGAACAGACGTAACATTCTACGGAAAGACATTCGGGTATAACATTACTCCTCCGGCAGGAACCGATACAGCGGGTACTGACGACGGAGCATTCCACCAGACAACAAACCCATGGTTTGATGCATATCAGGTTACCATCGATACAGGAACTATCACTGTTGAGAGCTCAACAGCTATTCCTGCGCAAAACGTAGCAGAGAATGTTAACGGCCAGGTCATCGGTGGCTTCAATGTAGAAGTTAAGGGTGAACCTATCTCTGTAGCACAGATTGTCTTCAACCTTGGCGTTGATGACAATGGAAATGGCGCAACTGCGGCAGACCTTACGAGCATTTCGCTTGTCCGCGAGGACGGTGTAGTGGTAGCGGGTCCTGCTGACGGAAGTGGCACGACTGTAACATTTTCCGAAACTGTTATCTTCCCCATTGGCAAACAGACATACACCCTAAAGGGTAAGTATGGAACTGACTTTGCGAACAACGATACGGTAACGGCATCCACAACTCCGAGCAGTGACTGGTCAACAGTAACCGGCCAGACAACGGGAGTTTCAATTACGCCGTCTCCGTCATCAGCAATCACGGGAAATCAGATGACATTGAAAGCGGCAGCGGTTACAATCAGCGTTTCAAGCGTTCCGATTGCTCAGACCGTTGTAGCAGGAACATCAGGATTCTTGTTTGCAAATTACGAACTTGACGCGACAAACTCTGGTGATGACATTCGGTTTGCTTCACTTCCGCTTGAGTACAACACTCCGACGGGAGGTACTGCCACTGATTTAACAAACTGTAAACTGTACGATGGATCAACTGAGGTATCAAACTCAGTAGACCCGTCAGCGGTTGCATCCTCAACAGCATTCACATTCTTGGGAACAGGACTTACTGTTCCAAAGGGAACAGTAAAAACGCTTTCCTTGAAGTGTAATGTTTCTTCTGGGGCTACTGCGAACACAGGATTCCAGTGGGGTTACAACACAGCTTCGACTCCGACGCCGACAGGTGTAACATCAGGACAGGCAGCAACTGTCTCAGAAAACGGTTCTGTGGGTCAGGCAATGACCGTACAAGCAAATGGTTCGTACACCGTTGTTAATGATTCAACACCGGGATACAGCATTGTTCAGGCAGGAACAACAGGCGTAACGCTTGCAAAACTTAAGTTCTCCGGTTCATTCGAGGATATTGATGTCCGACGCGTGAACTTCGAGCTTACTGGAGCTGCGTCTAACACGCCGATTGACCTTGCTGGCCAACAGATAACACTGTGGGATGGTTCAACCCAGATTGGTACTGCCTCATTCGGAGCAGCGGGCGACTATGCAACATCATCATTGATTGCATCAGGAGCATTCCGCATTCCGAAGGATGGTTCAAAGACCCTGACCGTTAAGGGTGACATCTCAGGTATTAGCGTATCAGGTCCGCTTGTAAGTTCAGGAGACTTCTTGAAAGTACAATGGGATGCTCAGGCGCTTGGTTTGAATGGCGGTAACTACGGTGTTGGTGTAGGGTCTGCACAGACTATTTCACCGACCGGTAGCGACACGTCAATCACTGGTGTTCGCATCATGAAGGCATATCCTTCATTTGCGAAGATCGACCTGACTAGCTCAGAGAAGACATTCAAGACAGGTTCTGACCGAACCTTCTACAAGTTCAAGGTAACCGCGGTAGGCGGTGATGTAGAATTCTACAAGTTTACCTTCCAGATCTCATCTTCATCAGGTTCGATCGCGAATGGTACGAGCTCTGCATACGCCCTCTACGCATTTACTGACTCGAGCTTCTCAACTCCGGACAGCACATTCAGCTCAACAGGACTTTTGAACGCAGGTAAGTGTGCGTGGCCGAGTTCTCAGGGTTCAGCGTATAACGCAAACACCACGGGTCTTCACGGAACAGATATCAACATCTTTATGGATTCAGGCCAGACCACTTGTGGCGATGGCAACGCAGCGACAACCACATACAAAGTTCCTTCAGGGGAAACTCGATGGTTCCGCTTTGCGGCTGATGTAACGGGTGTTGAAACTGTTACCGGAACAGAGTCGGTAGAAGCGAAGCTCATGGGTGACGCGGCATTCCCGACAATCGTTTGTATAACGGGATGTGGCACCACAGGATCACCAGAAATGGGTGATGCAGTCACAATTAACACGGATTCAAACAACGACCTTGTCTGGACTCCGCGCTCAACAACCACTACAAGCGCAATTACTGACGAAGACTTCACAAACGGTTACGAAGTACCAGGACTCCCGGGCACCAATATGGCGCACGAGACCCTCACTTCAGAGAACTAATCTAGCTTCCTTGTGATCCGTACTCTGTACGGAAAGCTGCCAGAGCCCCCGCATACGCGGGGGCTTTTGGTTTGCGTGCTTGCTTTTGGCGGCCTTGAAATGAGAAAAAATTTGATATACATTGATATATACGCCCCGTGGTGAAAAAATATGAATGGTGCGCAGAACGAAGGAGCGGGGTGAGCAGAAATTATTTACATATAAAAGGAGCGCCAAACATAAGTGTTTTAATATATTAAAATTTTAAATTTCTATTACAAGGTATGAAAAAATATTCATCTTTTATAACGCCAGCGATTATTATTCTTTTGCTTCTTGGAGGGATGTTTTATTTCTTCCTTTGGGATAGTTATAAAAACGACACTTCAGATGATGGAGATGATACGCAGACAGAAGACCCGTTTGCGCTTCCGGATGTGTCTATTCCGGACTTGGACCGGCCTATTGTTATTCCGTCTGATATGCAGCAAGAAACAGGGGAACGGATAAAAAAAGACTTAGAAACCGTCATCGGCAACTTGAAAGAAGATCCTGCAGATATTGATGATTGGCTTGATCTGGGGATTTTCCGAAAAATAACGGGGGATCTTGAAGGAGCAAGAGAAGCATGGGAATATGCTCTCGCTTTTCGTCCCAATGACCAGCGTCCGTATAATAATCTTGCTGATCTTTATATTTATTATTTCCATGACAACACAAAAGGAGAGGAATATCTCTTGCAAGGAATAGAAAAAGCACCGGATGGCCCACAGTTGTACGCAAAAGCATTTGAATTCTATTACGATGTCTTGCATGATGCCGACAAGGCAAAAGATATATTGCAAAAAGGCATAGATGCAGGTACTGATATAACGGGAGATATGCAGCTTATGCTCAATAGCATTCAATAATAAAAAGCCCCTCATGGGGTTTTTTATTTCATGGAACGGACATAGTATAATAAGAGATATGGAGGAAAATAAAGGTTCTATCTGGTCATATATAAGCAGATTCGTCTTCATTATCGTGGTGGGACTGGTCGCGCTCTTTTTGAGCAGTAGATTTTTCGGATAAATGCTTGTCAAAATAAAAGCATATCCCGGCTCTTCAAAGGAGAGGGTTGTGCAAAAAAAATCTGATACATTTGAGGTGCATGTGAAAGAAAAAGCAAAAGGAGGGTCTGCGAACCATGCAATAATAGAACTTCTTGCCAGCTTTTTAGGTATCGTTCCTTCGCGGCTGCATATCAAAAAAGGAGCGCGTACGAGAAGCAAGATAATAGAAATCAGGGAATTTTCTGGGGAAAACCTGTGAATAATATGTTAAAATCAGCGCACAAACATCATACATTCAAAGCGTGGCAGAATGAGAGCTTTGAGAAGCGGAAAAAGAGGGCACGCGCCCTTCTTTTGTGTATGAGGGGGGCTTATCCGCGTACAACATCGGTGCTCAAATGGAAAACACCCATGCAGATGCTTGCAGCAACCATGCTTTCGGCACAAGCAACAGACAAAAAAGTAAATGAGATAACGCAAGAAAAAGGGCTTTTTAAGAAGTATAAAACAGTGAATGATTTTGCCTCTGCTCACCTTAAGACATTCCAAAAAGAAATCCATGCGCTCGGATTTTTCCGACAAAAAGCAAAAAACATTATTGGGGCAGCGCGTATGCTTCGTGATGAATGTGGAGGCAAGATGCCCAAAACTATTGAAGAGATGACGCGCTTGCCCGGCGTTGCTCGAAAAACCGCAAATATCGTGTTGAATCATGTTTATTATATTGCGGAGGGTATTGCGGTGGACACCCATGTCATTCAGGTCTCTAGGCGTTTCGGGTTTACAAAAGAACACGACCCCAAAAAAATAGAAAAGGATCTCATGAAATTATTTCAGAAAAAAGATTGGATATGGATTAATTACACTATGGTGGAATATAATAGGGGCATTCACAGGGCGCCACGCCCAGAATGTGAGTGGTGTTATGTAAAAAATATTTGCCCGAAGATCTTTAAAAAGTAAAAAAGGAGGAAACTTGAATGCATATACCCCGGGTAGTGCTTACTGGCGGTCCGTGTGGCGGCAAAACGACGGCGCTGAATGTCATTTCTGAGTGGCTGCGGAACAATGGGTTTACCGTTATGGTCGCGCCCGAAGCCGCAACTATACTTTTAAATGCGGGATTTAAATACCGGGATGACATTGATTCGTCCTACCTTCAGGAACGCATTATGCGGCTCCAGTTATTTTTTGAGGAAGAGCTTTTGGAAAGCTTTTTATGCTCTCAGCCGTTTCCGTGCCGTCCCATATATCTTGGGGACAGAGGGGTGGGGGACATTGAAGCGTATTGCTCAAATAAGCGCGAGTTTTATGGAATATGCGAAAAATATCTGGGGACATCCGATATAACAGAGATACGCGACAAGCGATATGATGCGGTTATACATATGGTAACGGCAGCCGATGGCGCAGAAGAGTGTTACACACTCAAAAACAATCCTGCGCGAAAGGAACGAACGCTTGAGGAGGCCGTTGCAAAAGACAGAGCGACACAGAATGCTTGGGTGGGGCACGAAGACCTCATGATTATTGATAATGTCCATAGCAAGGATTTTGATCACAAGATACGGCGTGTCTGGGCTGCTGTCTGTAGAAAATTGGAGATGCCAACACCCACACAGGAAGAAGAGCGATTTTTAGTCTATGCGCCGTCTTTTTTATCGGGGGATTGTGCAAGGCATGAAACCTCATGTTGGTCTCTGCAATACGGTACGAGCTCAGTTATTCCTGTTTCTATAGAACAGGCGTACATAATGTCCGGTGCTATCGGTGAGCGGCGCATACGGCGACGGGAACAGGAGGGGGAGTCCATATATTACGAGACGCATAAACGAGAAATAGCAGGGCACAAAAAACGCGCAGAGACGGAGCGCCAGATTACGGAAGAGGAGTATTATACGAAACTGTATGCGGAGCGGGATAATGATTTTGAGGTCATCGCAAAAATCCGCTATTGTTTTATCTGGAAAAACCAATACTTCAAGCTGGATGTGTTTATATTCCCGCACGAAGGACTCTCTATTTTGGAAATAGAGACGACCGAAGAACAGCCTGAGGTAGAGGTCCCTCCATTTTTAAAGATTATAAAAAACATAACGGGAGACAGGCGGTATGCAAACAGAGAATTATCCCGGAAAGGAACAATGTTGCCGAAAATATAAAAACCAAAACGGCCTTGCGAAGGCCGTTTTTTTATTGGAAAATAGGGTGATGCATCGATTTTTCGTAAACCAAAAATTAGAAAAAGACCAGCATGTTGAGTGTTCGCGAGAGCTTGCTCACCAGCTTTCTTCGGTTCTGCGCATGAAAGAAGGGGATGATATTATTCTGTTTGACGGTTCCGGGTATGACTGCGCGGCAAAAATAGAAGATATCTCGCGGCGCGGCTGTGTCGTGCGCGTTTTGCAATGCGTCATACCCAACCGGGAACCAAAACGAAAATTGGTATTGTTCCAGTCGCTTATTAAAAAAGATAAATTTGAGTGGGTTCTCGAAAAGGGAGTAGAGGTTGGCGTGAGTGAGTTTGTGCCTATTTTAACAGAGCGGTCGGTGAAGCGCTCATATAACCAGGAGCGTGCCGAAAAAATAATCAAGGAAGCGGCAGAGCAGTCCGGAAGAGCGGTTATACCAAAACTTCGTCCGCTTATGCTTTTTCATGAGGCGGTTTCATATGCCTCCAAAAAGGGATTACAATCATTCTTTCCGACGGTAGACGCTGCTTCTGCTGAGCGGGTAGTCTCGTACCCCTCAAAACCGTTTGTGGCACTTTTTGTGGGCCCGGAGGGGGGATGGAACAGACAGGAAATAGAAGTGGCGCAAAAAGCAGGCCATTTGGTCATCTCTCTCGGAAAGCTTACTCTTAAGTCAGAAACAGCAGCTATTGTTGCCTCATACCAGTTGCTGCATTGATGCATAAAATAAAAAAGGACAGCCGAAGCTGCCCTTTTTGCTTTAGAAATAGTATCTGTACTCTAAGCCGTACCCAACATCTCCTGCAGGTGCTATAAATGGGCCCACATTGATGCCGATCTTTTCCCACGGCATAACCGCGACCGTGTAGCTTTTTCCGGCTATGTTGCGTATCGCGTCTTTTCCGTGCATATACACCTCAAACACGCACACAATAGCACTTCCTGCATGGTAGCCAATCTTTGCGTTTTTGCCCCAGGCTTTTTCCACGGATGTTGCTTCATCCGGAGTGAATATGCCGAGATCAACGAAAGATGCAGCGTGCGCACAAACCTCCAGCATAGAAGTGATGGCAACGGCATTGAGCATGAGAGCATAATGTGTTCCCTCATACCCGCGCGTTGCCTGGCGCAGATCTTCGGCAAATATAGTCTTGAATATATCAGTTGAGATATTCGCAAGCGCTAATTCTCCCGTAGATATATCGCTGGCGTTATTCCATGTGGTGCACGCCAACGGAGAGCCTCCGCCGATTCCTTTGCATTTCTTTTTCTGTCCAAGGAACCAGTAATGCGTTTTTACGTTTGTGGCACCGCTATGACGTATAAAAGACGCAGTCGGCTCTTCCGCAAAGATTGAACTTAGAATAAGTCCTGCTATCGTCCCAAAGCCTATCACCCCTGCCTTTTCGGGGATATACGGCTGTATTCCCCTCGGTACGCTATAAACATCCGAAGTGGGCGAATGCGACCTCAGTATCATATCCCGGGTGAAAACATCTTCTGCAAGCGCTGGGACGCTTAAAACGACAATCGTAATAACCGTTACGAAAATCTTTTTCATTATGTACTCTCCTTTGGTAAAGAATTTTTTATGAATGCTTGAGCTATTATACAAGAAAAAATTAAAAAGTCAATAATAGCAAGCAACAAGCCGGATAAACGGCGTTAATCACTTGACACCTTCCTCTGTATCAGTATACTGGGGTGTATAGCCGTAGACAGGAGGTTGAGGAGCGTTCTACGCGACGAAATCCCGACGGAGTCGGGACGGGCCGCAAGAACCGTAACCTTATAAATAATTCCTCCCAAGGTGAATGAACCGCGGCTTTTGTCGTGGATTTTTTATTTTTTGCCTGCGTGAGGTGTAGCTGTAAAAAATAAATCTCGTCGTAGCTTAGCGAAGGCGGGTTATCTAAATTAACTAAATATAATGGCAATCACAAAACAAAAAAAAGAAATAATAATCAAAGAAGTGCACGAGCTGTCAGAAAAAGCAGACATGATTGTGTTCGTAAATTTCCACGGACTGTCGGTGGCTGACATGTCCACGTTGCGTGGTGAACTTCGCGAGGCGGGGGCTACGTTGAAGGTTGCAAAAAAACGCTTGGTAAAACGGGTGCTTGATGGATTTGGATTTTCCGGAGAGATGTCCGGATTTGACGGAGAGATTGCGCTTTTCTTTAAAGAGGGAGAGCCGATAGAAGCAGTAAAGATTCTTGTTGATTTTGCAAAGAAGGTGGAGGGGCTCCAGGTGCTCGGGGGGATATACGAAAAGGGTTTCGTGGGCATGGAGACGGTAAAAATGCTTGCATCTATTCCTCCGCGAGAAGTACTTTTGGGGCAGGTGGTAGGCAGCATAGCATCGCCGTTGAGCGGGTTTGTCCGGGTGATAAATGGACCGGTGCAGGGATTTATAGGAGTATTGCATAATATTTCAAAGAGTCGGTCATAACCCATTATTATTCATACGCTATTACACATATGTCTGAAGAAGAAACAAAAGAAGTAACAGTTCCTGAAAAGTTCAAGGATATTGTTGAAAAGATCGAAGGAATGAGTGTTCTTGATCTTTCAGAGCTCGTAAAAGTTCTTGAAGAAAAATTCGGAGTTTCTGCGGCAATGCCTATGGGGATGATGGCGGCAGCTCCCGCAGGAGGAGACGCGGGCGGCGGAGAAGAGAAGGACTCATTTACCGTTGAATTGAAGTCGGGAGGAGAGCAGAAGATTCAGGTCATCAAGATTGTGCGCGAAGTGCTCGGTCTTGGTCTCAAGGAAGCAAAAGACTTGGTTGACGCAGCTCCGAAGCCACTGAAGGAGGGCATGCCCAAGGTAGAAGCAGAAGAGCTTAAGAAGAAAATAGAAGCGGCAGGAGGTCAAGTAGAACTTAAATAAACAGAACAAACGGCGCGTATATACGCGCCGTTTGTCTATTGTTGAATTGTTTTGATTTTTTGAGTACATTTATTGTATGGATATTCTTGCAGAGCTTTTTTCATCAGAACATCTCATCAAGATTATGCGCCTTTTTTTGTTAAACCCAGAAGAGGTATTTGATGCATTTGATATAAGCGAGCGGAGCAAAGTAGTGCCACGAAAGGCGCGCTACGAAATAAATCTCCTCAAAAAAATAGGATTTATTATGCAGGGGGTAAGAGAGTCGGAGATTGTTTTGCGCTCACAGTCAAAAAAGGGGCGCCGTGCTCGGAAGAAAAAGATAAAAGGATGGCAGTTAAATCCCTTATTTCCATTTTTGCGGCCGCTTAAAAATCTTCTGTTAAATGCCGCTCCCATACCGCGAGATCAGCTTTTGCGCAGAATCCGGGGAACAGGAACTATAAAGTTAGTCGTGCTTACCGGCTTTTTTCTTGATTCAGAAGAGGGGAGTGATTCGCGGATTGATATTTTGATAGTTGGAGACAATATCAAAAAGACAAAGCTCGAGCGTGTTATGCGTGCAATTGAAGCAAAGGTGGGTAAAGAACTTAATTATGCGACACTGAATTCAAAAGAATTTACCTATCGTGTGGGGATGTATGACAAGTTCATACGCGATATCTTTGATTATCCACACGAAACAATTTACGACAAAATAGGACTCTAAAGTGCTATCCATCTCTTTGGAGATCCGCGCACCTTTAGCTCAGTGGTAGAGCGTTCCGTTCACATCGGAAAGGCCGTTGGTTCGATCCCAACAAGGTGCATATCACGATCTTTAAAAAAAGGAGACACAATGAAACGCGTTATCGTGGAAAGTCCCCTGGCGGGTGATGTTGAGAAAAATATCCGGTATGCGCGTGCATGTATGCGTGACTGTATACTCCGAGGTGAGGCGCCGTTCGCGAGTCATTTGCTTTACGCGCAGGAAGGCATTCTTGATGATGGCATCCCGGAAGAACGCATGCTAGGGATTCATGCAGGGCAATCATGGGGGAGCGTTGCCGAAGCGATTGTTGTGTATATAGACTATGGAATTTCAAAAGGCATGTCTTATAGCATTGAACACTACAAACAGCTTAGCATCCCAATAGAGTATCGGGCATTATATATGAACGAAGAAAAAAACACATAACAGGTAACCGCCGCAAGATAAGTGGCGGTTTTTTATTTTTGTTTATCCACAAGAATCCGAATGCTGACGAAAATGGGGTCAAAATATGGTATAATATAAGAAGTCTCATAAAAAAGGCTTTTTCTTTTAGACCAAAAGGTCGAATATCGTTTTGGTTTTTAGGAATATCTCTTTATTTTTCATTAGAATTAGTACTCTATTTTTCTTTATATATGGCTTTTGAAGCATTTGGCGACATATTATACGGCTCATTCCAAAATCTTTGGGGTGGCGTTATAGAATTTATCCCAAAATTCATTGTCGCGTTCATCATTTTTGTTCTTGGATGGCTTGTTGCCGTTTCTTTGGGCAAAATAGTTGCACAAATTCTCGGTATGCTTAAACTTGATAAGATCTTTGAGAACCTTGGATTTGAAGGACCGATTACCCGCGCAGGATTCAAGCTTGATGTGGGAGGATTTATTGGCGGTCTCGTAAAGTGGTTCTTTATTGTCGTCTTCCTTATTGCGGCGGTGGATGTGTTGGGGCTTGAGCAAGTTAACTTGTTCTTGCGCGATGTTGTGGCGTACCTCCCGAATGTTATTGTTGCGTCCTTCATTCTTGTTATCGCTGCGGTTGTTGCTGACACAATGCGCCGGATTGTTGTCGGGTCTGCAAAAGCAGCACATCTCCCATCCTCAGAACTTCTTGGGGGTATTACAAAGTGGGCAATCTGGATATTTGCAATTCTCGCCGCGATGTATCAGCTTGGCATCGCGGGTCCATTCGTGCAAACGCTTTTCACCGGATTTATTGCCGCCCTCTCCATTGCGCTCGGGCTATCATTCGGGCTTGGCGGGAAGGATGCTGCGGCGCGGTTTTTAGCAAAACTTGGCTCAGACATTTCAAACGGCCGAAAATAGCTAATTGCTATTGTTTTATGGGGCTTTTCTATAGGAAAGCCCCATCTGCAATGGCAGGTAGCCTCGACATTTGACAGGCACAAAGGACCTGCTATAATGGAAAAACAAAAATGTTAAATCGTTCCAACATATCATTTTTAGAAAGCGGAGGGGGTTCCGGCCCCGGTTTGTAATCACGCCGTTATTTTGGCTGTATGAACTCCGCTTGAACGAGCGGATTTTTTATTTCTTTACTTTCGACATCTGTTTGATACGCGAACAAATAGATGTCGGCAGTAAAGGGGAGCAAATTTATAACTGAATACGAATACAGGTGATTATAGCATTATAATCATTGCATATTTCAGCGGGAAAAAAGAGTATATGGCGGATGCCTTGGCTTGAAGTGGCGACGAAGGACGTGGCGTGTCTGCGATAAGCTTCGGGGAGGTGACTAGCAACCTTTGATCCGGAGATGTCCGAATAGGGAAACCTAGCTGCGCAAACCGCAGTTGGTTCTGTCTTGAAAGGGACAGAATAGCGAACCCAGGGAAGTGAAACATCTCAGTACCTGGAGGAAAAGAAAACAACATTCAGTCTTCTAGTTGGCTCGTTATGATCGGCAACGATGTGTTGCGCGCAAGCGCAACAGACGAGCAAACTAGTCGACTGAATCCATTCCCTTAGTAGCGGCGAGCGAAACGGGAAGAGCCCAAACCTGTTCTTTTAGAATGGGGGTTGAAAGATGTATTTGTTGAGTTTTACTCAGGGGAGATAAGGAATGGTTAATAGAAGCTGTCTGGAAAGGCAGGCCAAAGAGGGTAATAGCCCCGTACATGAAAATTATTTCTTACTTTCTAAATACATTCTTAAGTACCTCGAGGAACGAATGCCTCGGGGGAATCAGGGAGTACTAGCTCCCAAGGCTAAATACACTTCAAGACCGATAGTGAACTAGTACCGTGAGGGAAAGGTGAAAAGTAGCCCGATGAGGGCGATGAAATAGTACCTGAAACCATATACTTACAAGGAGTCGGAGCCTCGGTTTACCGGGGTGACGGCGTGCCTATTGAAGAATGAGCCAACGAGTTTTTGCATGCTGCTCGTTTAATTTGCCTCAGGCGAAGAAAGCATAGGGAAACCGAGTGTTAATAGCGCGAACTATTCTTTCCAATTCACTCGCACATGCGAGTGAATTGGCAAAGAATAAAGGCAACATGCAAAAGACCCGAAGCCAGGTGAGCTACCCATGGCCAGGATGAATTTCGCCGAAAGGCGGAAGGAGGTCCGAACCGGTTGATCGTACAACGTCATCGGATGAGCTGTGGGTCGGAGTGAAAAGCTAATCGAACCTGGTAATAGCTGGTTTTCTCCGAAATAACTTTAGGGTTAGCGTCTTTATTATCTTTCGGGGGTAGAGCTACTGGATGGGATGCATAGGGCGAAAGCTCGGCTTTCCAACCAAACTCCGAATACCGAAAGTATTGTAAGGGCAGTTAGACTATGGGGGCGAAGCTCCATTGGTCAAGAGGGAAACAGCCCAGATCTCAATCTAAGGTCCCCAAATCTCTGCTAAGTGTTTTGAAGGTGGTGAAATTTCTCAGACAGCGAGGAGGTTGGCTTAGAAGCAGCCACCCTTTAAAGAGTGCGTAACAGCTCACTCGTCAAGAGATATTGCGCCGAAAATAATCGGGGCTAAAGCAGAGTACCGAAGGTGAGGGCGTTATGCTTTGCATAACGCGGTAGGAGAACATTCCTAGTGCAGTAAAGCTGCTTCGTGAGAAGTGGTGGAGCGCTGGGAAGCGAGAATGTTGGCACAAGTAACCGCAATACAGGTGAGAGCCCTGTACGCCGAAAGCTCAAGGTTTCCTTGGCAATGTTGATCAGCCAAGGGTGAGTCGGTCCTAAGGCGATGCCGAAAGGCGTAGTTGATGGACACACGGTTAATATTCCGTGACTTCCGTACATTTCCGATGGAGGGACGGAGGATATAAAAAAGAGCGCGTTATTGGATTCGCGTTTGTTTTGCAAAGAGACGTTTTCTTGGTAAATCCGGAAAACAGCCTTCGGGCAAATCTCGCGCAACGCAGAAATTCTTTCGTTTCGGAAGAAAATTCTTTTGAAGAGCCTTCCAAGAAAAACTTCTAGGGTTACATGTATGGAAACCGTACCGTAATCCGACACAGGTGAGCAGGTCGAGAAGACCAAGGCGAACGGGTGAGTGCTCCCCAAGGAACTCGGCAAACAAGCGGGCGTAACTTTGGAATAAGCCCTCCCGCACGCAAGTGCGGGCGCAGCTAAAGTACCCCTGGCGACTGTTTACCAAAAACACAGCTCTCTGCGAACTCGTAAGAGGATGTATAGAGGGTGACGCCTGACCAATGCGAGAAGGTTAACGTTGGTGGTGCTGCCGCAAGGTAGTGCTGACCGACCGAAGCCCTCGTCAATGTCGGCCGTAACTATAACGGTCCTAAGGTAGCGTATTTCCTTGTCGGGTAAGTTCCGACGTGCACGAAAGGCGTAACGACTGGGGGACTGTCTCGGGGAGTAGCCCGGTGAAAATGCAATACCGGTGAAGATGCCGGTTACCTGCAGTTAGACGAAAAGACCCCGGAAGCTTTACTGCAACTTGATATTGGCTCTAAGAATGTGATGCGTAGAATAGTGGGGAGGCTTTGAAGTGTCGCTTTAGGGTGACATGGAGCCGCCAGTGAAATACCCATCTTCCCATTTTTAGATTCTAACCTTTATGGAGAAAACATACGGGGACAGTATCTGGTGGGCAGTTTAAGTGGGGCGCTTACCTCCTAAAAAGTAACGGAGGTGTCTATCAAGGTCAGCTAGGTGCGGATGGAAATCGCGCCGATAGTGTAATGGCAAAAGCTGGCTTAACTGTAAGACGGACATGTCAAACTTCCGAACTTTCGGAACTTTCTATGCTTTCATGTATAGAAAGAGATGCGAAAGCAGAGCATAGTGAACCGACCGTGGGCACTAGACGCCGCGGAAGATTAACGGATAAAAGCTACTCCGGGGATAACAGGCTGGTCGCTTCCAAGAGTCCATATCGACGAAGCGGTTCGGCACCTCGATGTCGGCTCGTCACATCCTGGGGCTGGAGAAGGTCCCAAGGGTTGGGCTGTTCGCCCATTAAAGTGGCACGCGAGCTGGGTTCAGACCGTCGTGAGACAGGTTGGTCTCCTATCTACTGCAGGCGTTGATTCTTGAGAGGAGTTTCTTCTAGTACGAGAGGACCGAAGAGAACTGACCTCTGGTGTGCCAGCTGTTCTGCCAAGAGCACCGCTGGGTAGCTATGTCGGGATGGGATAACCGCTGAAGGCATCTAAGCGGGAAGCCCACCTCAAGATTAGGAATCATTAAGACCCCTCGGAGATGACGAGGTTGATAGGCAGCAGGTGTACGCTCTGTGAGGAGTTAAGCCGAGCTGTACTAAGTGGTCAATCCCGCTGAAATATGTGGTGATTATTACATCATCTGTATATGTTTTGTGTATTCCAATCTGGTGGCTTGTCGTCGTGGCACCACCCGTTCTCATTCCGAACACGGAAGTGAAACGCGATCGAGCCGATGGTACTCGCAAGGGGAGAGTAGGTAGCCGCCAGTTTGGAATACATAACACATTAACAAATAGCACCTTGAGTGCTTTTTTGTTTTGGGCGTGCTGAATAAGACAAGAAACAAACTTTACGCCTGCGTACCCGTGTCAAGTTGTATCGCGGGTTTTTTCTTTTTATACTAGAAGGATATGGCATTATCATGGCGGGCAAAACGGCAATTGACATATTTTGGGATATTTAGCGCGATTATTTTTCTTATCGTGTTTCTCTTAATATCGTTTTTTCGTCCGTCGCCAACCTGTTTTGACCGCATCCAGAACCAGAACGAGGAAGGCGTTGACTGCGGAGGCCCTTGTGACGCAGGGTGTTTGGGAGATGTTAAAGATGTTGTGGTGCTTTGGAACCGCGTTTTCCCGATAAGTCAGTCGCGCTATGATGTTGCAATGCTCATAGAAAACCCCAACTTATTTGCGGGGGCGCCTATCGTGCACTACCAAATAAAGATGCACGACGATAAAGGCGTTCTTGTAGCGCTTCGCGGAGGCACGACATTCATTAACCCTCAGGAGCGGTTCATGATATTTGAATCCAATGTTCAGACCGCGAACAGAATTCCGGTACAGGCAAGCATAGAATTTGAAAAAATTCTCTGGGAGCGGATAGAACAGGAAAAGCCGGACATTACAGCATTCAACTTTGCGGTAACCCAGTTTCCAGCAGGAAGGCTGGATATGTCCTTGCGGAACGGAAATTTTTTGCCTGAAGAGCATCTAGAAACCGCGGTCGCTCTGTTGGATGAGAGCGGTAATGTTTTTGCGGTGAGCAAGACTCGCGTAGAATCTATACGTCCCGAATCATCAACAAATGTAGCATTTACCTGGCCATTTCCGCTTGAGCGAGCGCCC
This sequence comes from Candidatus Niyogibacteria bacterium CG10_big_fil_rev_8_21_14_0_10_46_36, assembly GCA_002772995.1. Lineage (NCBI taxonomy): Bacteria > Candidatus Niyogiibacteriota > Candidatus Niyogibacteria bacterium CG10_big_fil_rev_8_21_14_0_10_46_36. The sequence continues at coordinate 53,036 of PFCO01000003.1, read as the reverse complement.
GCAAGCATCCAGTCGTTTATTCGTAAGATTCCCGATGCCTTTTTGAAGTCTGAAATTTAATCATGATACGAGCGCTTCGTACAATTGATTGGACATCTCTTTTAATCATCATGCCCTTGCTTCTCGCGGGGCTTTTTACGATGAAATCGTTCGGGGGAGAGAACGCAAGCGACTATTTTTTTTGGCGCCAAATCATATGGTTGGCTCTCGGGCTTGGGGTCTGTATTATATTTAGCCAAATCGATTGGCGATTTTTTTATTCAAGCGGATTCCTTATCGTTTTTTATGCGGTAGGGCTTTTGGTGTTAGTTTCACTGTTTCTTGCTAATGAAACCAGCTGGTTTCAGTTTTCTTTTTTTGCGATACAGCCATCAGAGTTTATGAAGCTCATCGTGGTACTTTTGCTTGCGAAGTATTTTTCTCGCCGTCATATTGAGATTACGCAATTTCGGCATGTGCTGATATCGGGGCTATACGCCGCAATCCCCGCATTTTTAGTTCTTATGCAGCCTGACTTCGGCTCTGCCATCATTTTTTTCATTATTTGGCTGGGGATGGTTATAAGCTCGGGTATCCCATTCCGGTATTTGGCACTTGTTCTTGGTGTTGCCGTTATCATGTTTGTTGTCGTGTGGATGCTCGTTCTTGCGCCCTATCAAAAAGACCGCATTCTTACATTTGTAAATCCGTATCTGGACCCGCAGGGGGCAGGGTATCATATTTTGCAGACGCAAATAGCAGTTGGTTCTGGCCAGATGTTCGGGCAGGGGGTAGGGTACGGTATCCAATCCCGGCTTAAATTCTTGCCTGAACATGAAACCGACTTCATCTTCGCTGCGTTTGCTGAAGAATGGGGCTTTGCGGGTGCGCTGCTGCTTATCGCTTTCTTTATTATCCTCATATGGCGCCTTCTTGGTCCTGCGCGAGCAAGTTCGGATAATTTTATTCGCCTTTTTTCAATTGGACTCTCTTTGATAGTGATAAGTCATTTTATTGTGCATGTGGGGATGAATGTCGGACTCTTGCCCATCACCGGCCTCCCGCTTTCTTTTGTGAGTTATGGGGGCTCTCACTTATTAATGCTTTTCCTTGCGCTTGGTATATGGATGAATATGAGGCAGAGTAGGAGAACCCAGGTGTCAGGGGATGAAATAGATGTTTCCTAGGAGAAAATCCTTATTTTTAAACGAAATTTGCGTTTATCCACATATTTTCTTGACAAATCATATCTATTGAGTATACTAAAAACAAGGTGCTGAAATACACCTAATAACAAATAAGACAAGAACGAGAACCTCTTCTAAATGGGGAAAAAGGGGTCTTTGTTTTGTTTTATTTTTTATATAATCAATTTCTCTCCTTTCCCTATATATGACAAAAAATACGCTGCCCAAGAAGTATTTTTCAAAGCGTCGGACGGATCTCGCACCACTTCCGAGTCTTGTTTCAGTGCAACTTGATTCATTTCGGTGGCTGATTGATCATGGTCTTCGGGATTTATTTAAAGATTTTTCCCCAATCACCGATTACGCGGAAAAAGACCTAGAGCTTGAATTTGTCGATTACAGTATCGACGAAGAGCCGAAGCACGATGAGTATTTTGCAAAAGCGCACAATCTTTCATATGAAGCGCCTCTCCGCGTAAAAGTTCGTCTTCGTAACAATGTAACCAAAGAATCAAAAGAACAGGAAATTTTTCTCGCCGACATGCCGATTATGACTGAGCGCGGCACGTTTATTGTAAATGGAGTAGAGCGTGTAATCGTTTCACAGATTGCGCGCTCTTTTGGTGTTTACTTTACCGCGAATATACTTCGGGGGAAAAAGTTTTTTGGCGCAAAGATTATTCCTTCCCGTGGCGCGTGGATTGAGATAGAGACCGGTTCTGATAATGCGCTTTATGTCCGCATTGACCGCAAGAGAAAGATACCGGTGTCGGCGCTCTTGCGTATTTTTGGATACGAAACCGATGAAGTTATCAAGGATGCGGTCAGCAAGGTTGATAATGGCCCTGTTTCTTTTATGGAAGAGACGCTTGAGCGCGATCCAACTTCAACGGTAGACGAGGCATATGTAGAAATTTATAAGCGCATCCGGCCGGGAGAGTTTGCGACAATTGATAACGCCCGCGAACTTCTCGAGGGTATGTTTTCACCGGATCGTTATGATCTCTCAGTAGTTGGGCGATATAAGATAAATGAACGCCTCAGATTTCCGCTAGAAAAAATAGAAGAAGGAAGCCGGATTCTTACCAAGGAAGACTTGATTGAAGTTATCCGCCGCATTATTGATTTTAATAATACTCCCTCTGCAACGCCGGATGACATTGATCACCTGGGGAACCGCCGCATCCGTGGAGTCGGAGAGCTTTTACAGCAGCGGTTGCGGGTAGGGTTTACTCGGATGAAGCGCATCATCCAGGACCGCATGAGTACGCTTGATATATACACAATGACCCCCGCCCAGCTTATCAACTCCCGTCCGGTCATGGCGGTGCTCAAAGAATTCTTTACTACAAACCAGCTTTCACAGTTCATGGATCAGGACAATATCCTTGCTGAGCTTGAGCACCTTCGTCGTGTTTCTGCGTTGGGACAAGGAGGCCTCACCCGGGAGCGCGCCGGATTTGAGGTTCGTGACGCTCACCCCTCTCACTACGGACGCATTTGTCCCATCCAGACCCCGGAAGGTCCGAACATTGGTCTTGTGCTTCATCTCGCAAGTTTTGCGCGCGTGAACAATTTCGGCATTTTGGAAACACCGTACCGGAAGGTTGTAGATGGGATTATTACGGATGAGATTAACTACCTTACCGCATTTCAAGAATTAGAAGTAAACATTGCACCGACTACTATTCCATATGAGGAGAATGGGAAGATTCTCGATGAGAAAGTCCCCGCACGCGTACGGGGGCAGGCGGGCATCGTTCCTGCAAATGAAGTTGATTTTATTGATGTCGCGCCATTCCAGGCGTTCAGCATTGCAACATCACTTATTCCATTCCTGGAACACGACGACGCAAACCGCGTTATGATGGGCGCGAACATGCAAAGACAAGCAGTTCCGTGTGTAAAGGCGCAGGTTCCCTATGTCGGTACGGGGCTTGAAGAAAAAGCGGCGCGCGATTCCGGACGGTTGATTCTGGCCGCAGAAGACGGAACGGTAAAATATGCAGACGCAAACAAGATTATCATCCGAAATGAAAAAAAGAAGGATAAAACATATCTGCTTCTAAATTATCTTCGCTCAAACGAATACACGGTCATTACCCAGCGTCCGCTAGTTATGCCCGGGGACAAAGTAAAGAAGGGCGATATCCTCGCGGATGTGTCTTCGTCGCAAAACGGACAGATAGCGCTCGGCCAGAATATTAAGGTGGCGTTTCTTTCTTGGGGAGGCGCGAACTATGAGGATGCGATTATCATTTCAGAAAAGCTCATGCACGAGGACATATTCACCTCAGTGCATATTGAAGATTTTGCGATTCCTGTACGCGATACAAAACTTGGCCCGGAAATCACTACATACGACATTCCAAATGTGGGGGAGGATAAGCTGAAAGACTTAGACGAAGACGGCATCGTCCGGATCGGCGCAGAAGTGCGCTCGGGCGATATTTTGGTAGGAAAAATTACGCCGAAGGGAGAGGCGGAACTGACATCTGAAGAGCGCTTGCTTCGTGCTATTTTCGGTGAAAAAGCACGCGATGTTCGCGATACGTCGCTTCGTATGCCGCACGGAAAGCAGGGGCGCGTTGTTGGTGTGAAAGTGTTCTCACGTGACCGCGGAGATAAACTTGATACGGGAGTCATTAAATTAATTCAGATAGAAATCGCTCAGCTTCGTAAAATATCCGTCGGAGACAAGCTCGCCGGCCGTCACGGAAATAAAGGAGTTATTTCAAAGATTCTTCCGGTGGAAGACATGCCATGCTTAGAAGACGGAACGCCGGTTGATATGATTTTAAATCCCTTGGGTGTGGTAAGCCGTATGAATATCGGTCAGATTCTTGAGACGCATCTCGGATGGGCGGCAGAGCGTCTCGGATATCAAGCGCTTGTTCCGCCATTTCAGGGAGCCAGCGTTGAGGAGATTAAAAACGAATTAGAAAAAGCTGGATTGCCCCGCGAAGGAAAAGTGCCGCTGTATGACGGACGCACGGGAGAAAAATTCGAACAGCCGGTAACTGTCGGGCAGATTTATATGATGAAGCTGATTCACATGGTAGAAGACAAGATCCATATGCGTTCTATCGGTCCGTATTCGCTCATCACCCAGCAGCCGCTTGGAGGAAAAGCGCAGGGAGGAGGACAGCGTTTTGGAGAAATGGAAGTGTGGGCGCTTGAGGGGTATGGCGCGGCGCACATTCTGCAGGAAATGCTCACGATAAAATCAGATGATGTGCTCGGACGTGCCGCTGCATACGATACAATCGTACGCGGGGAAGAATTCAAAAATCCAAACTTGCCAACATCGTTTCATGTGTTGGTGAATGAGCTTAAAGGTCTCGCGCTTGATGTTGAATTGCATGGCATTGATGTAAGTGAAGAAATGGAAGAGCGCCGCTTATCGCGCGAACGGCAACAGGTCTCTCAAGAAGAGAGAGAGCGAGCGAAAAATTAATTAGTGCGTATATATCACCATGGAAACAAAAGTATCAGATTTTAATTCTATCATTCTCCGCATTGCGTCTCCCGACCGTATTAAATCATGGTCATACGGAGAGGTCACGAAGCCCGAGACCATCAATTATCGTACACAACGCCCCGAAAAGGACGGTCTTTTTGATGAGCGTATTTTTGGCCCCGAAAAGGATTACGAGTGTTATTGTGGGAAATACCGCCGCATTCGCTATAAAGGCATTATTTGCGACAAGTGTGGCGTTGAAGTGACTCGCGCAATTGTCCGCAGAGAGCGGATGGGGCATATTCAGCTTGCAGTCCCAGTGACTCATATTTGGTTTGTCCGCGGAGTGCCTTCCCGTATAGGGCTGTTGCTTGATCTGTCTGTTGCCGACCTTGAGCGCGTTGTCTATTTTGCAAGTTATGTTATTACCCGTGTTGATGAAGAGAAGCGTGCAGAAGTCGCCGCAGAACTTGAGCGGGAATTTAAAATAAAATCAAAACAAGTAACGACTAAAAAAGAACAGCACGCGCTAAAAGAAGCGCTTGATGTTGCGCGCAATGAACTTGCGAGCATCCAGGAACGCCGGGTGCTGGCAGAATCGGAATACCATCATTTGAGTTTAAGATACGGTGATGTATTTCAGGCAGGTATCGGAGCCGAAGCGCTTCATGAAATTTGTAATCGCATTGATCTTGATGTGCTTCGGGACCAGCTCGAAGAAGAAGTAGAAAACGCGTCCACTCAAGCACAGCGCAAAGCGGTAAAGCGCTTAAGTCTTGTAAAGGCGCTCATTCGTTCAAACGCGCGTCCCGAATGGATGTTTTTAAGTATGCTTCCGGTTATTCCGCCCGATCTCCGGCCTATGGTTCAGCTTGATGGAGGGAGAAATGCAACATCCGATGTAAACGATTTATACCGGCGTGTTATCAACCGAAACAACCGCTTAAAGCGTCTTTTAGACCTGCATGCGCCCGAAGTCATAGTACGCAACGAAAAACGCATGCTCCAAGAAGCAGTGGATGCGCTTATAGATAACTCAATTCGCCGGTCAGGTCAGCAGGCAGCAGTATCGCAAGCGCAAAAGCGTCCGCTGAAATCTCTTGCTGATATTTTGAAAGGAAAGCAGGGACGGTTCCGTCAAAACCTTTTAGGTAAGCGTGTTGATTACTCAGGCCGTTCCGTTATCGTGGTAGGTCCTGAATTGAAATTGCATCAATGCGGTTTGCCGAAGCACATGACACTGGAACTCTTTCGTCCGTTTGTTATCTCGCGGTTGATTGAACAGGGTTTTGCGCATAACATCCGTGGCGCAAATCGTTTGATAGACGAAGCAACTCCCGATGTGTGGGCGGCGCTTGAACAGGTTATTAAGGGAAAATATGTGCTTTTGAACCGGGCACCAACACTCCACCGTCTTGGTATTCAGGCATTTCAGCCAATCATGGTTGAGGGCAATGCTATCCAAGTGCACCCGCTTGTTTGTGAAGCATTCAACGCAGACTTTGACGGCGACCAAATGGCAGTCCATGTTCCATTGACTGAGGATGCACAGTGGGAGGCGCGCGAAATTATGGCTTCTTCCCGGAACCTTACAAAACCGGGTACCGGATCTCCGATTACGACCCCCCGGCAGGACATGGTTCTTGGGTCATATTGGCTCACGAAACTCCGCCCTGGGTCGCTCGGAGAAGACGGAATATTTGCTACCCCAAATGAAGCTATCCTTGCTTATGATATGGGGGCAGTAGGCTTCCAGGCGAAAATAAAAGTTCGGGTAACTGATACTGCAAAGTATCGCGAGTACCAAAAACTTCCTGGGAAAATTCTTGAAACCAGCGTCGGACGGCTTTTGTTTAACAGTACGCTGCCATCCGATTTTGAATATGTAAACAGGGAGTTGGGCCGGAAGGATCTTACCAAGATGGTGTCGCGCATTATTGAGCGCTACGGAATTGACGCGTCTGCTCCCATACTCGATAAGATTAAGGCATTCGGATTTGAGTATGCGACACGCTCAGGAATGAGCATGGGCATGGATGACTTCTTGTCGCCGGGTGAGAAAAAAGAGTTTGTGCGTAAAGCCGAAGAAGAGGCGAAAAAAATCAGTGACGCATACATTGAGGGCTTGCTTACTGAAGAAGAACGATACCGGCGGGTAATTGAGATATGGACCGACACAAAACAAAAGGTAGATGAATTTGTGCCCTCAGCACTGAATGAATATGGGCCGGTACACAGCATGGTGTCATCTGCCGCTCGCGGTAACTGGGCGCAGGTGGCTCAGATGACCGGCATGCGGGGACTTGTACGGAACCCAGCGGGGCGTATCATCGAGTTTCCCATCACTTCAAACTACAAGGATGGCCTCACTGTCTTGGAATACTTTATTTCTACGCACGGTGCACGGAAAGGAACCGCTGACACTGCTTTAAAGACCGCAGCTGCAGGATACCTTACTCGCCGTCTGGTTGACGTTGCGCAAGATGTTATTGTCCGCGAAGAAGACTGCGGTGATAGCGATGGGTTTTTGATTCGTCGCCATGAAGTGGAAGAGTATGGAAAACATTTTTCTCAGCGCATTTATGGACGCATGCTTGCGCAGGACCTGAAAGACACAAAAGGTTCGGTGGTGTTTAAGAGAGGCCATATTATTTCTTCGGATGACGCCGATCTCATAGGAGACAACAAAGATGTAGCAGAAATTATTCTTCGTTCTCCGGTTTCCTGCAAGGAATTACGCGGGTTGTGCGGCGCGTGTTACGGGTATGACCTGGGGACAAACATTCCGGTAAAACTTGGACAAGCCGTAGGTATCGTTGCGGCGCAAGCTATCGGAGAGCCGGGCACACAGCTTACTATGCGTACCTTTCACACGGGAGGAATTGTTGCAGCAGGAGATATCACGCTCGGTCTTCCGCGTGTGGAAGAAATATTCGAAATTCGCAGTCCTCGCCATCCGGCAGTAATCTCGGATGTAACCGGAACAGTTATGGATATTACGATTGACGGGAGAGATAAGATAATCAAAGTCCTTACTGACGCTGAAGAAAAAGGCAAGCCCGCAAAAGGATCAGCAGCAGGGAAGAAAGAGAAGGAAACCCGGGAATATATAGTGCCGTTCGGCCGGCTTTTGGTAGTAGAGAAGGGGAGCGAAGTAAAACCTGGCATGCCGCTCTCAGACGGACCAATTGATATCCGGGAATTGTTCCGCCTTGCGGATATGTGGACTGTGCAAAATTATATCCTCAACGAAATCAGCAAGATCTACACATTACAGGGAGCATCAATTAACGAGAAGCATGTAGAAGTAATTATGCGTCAGATGTTTTCTCGTGTACGCATTACCAAATCAGGTGACAGCAATCTTGCGGAGGGTGATGTGGTTGAGCGCGCGACTGTATTTGAAGCAAATCATCAGATAAAAGAAATAAAGGGCGCACTTGTGGAGCACACCCCGCTTGTGCTGGGTATCACCCGCACCGCACTCACTACGGAGAGCTTCTTAGCTGCTGCATCATTTCAAGAGACGGCTCGTGTGCTTATTGCTGCGGCAATTTCAGGAAAGGAAGACAAGCTCCGGGGGCTTAAGGAAAATGTCATTATCGGGCATTTAATACCCGCAGGAACCGGTTTTAGAACGAAAAAAGGCAAGGAGGAGCCTGAAGAATAACCAATAAAGAACAAAAGAAAAAGCCGGCATGCGCCGGCTTTTTCTTTTTCTAAAAAATGCCTATAATAGTGAGTATAATGGCCAAGAAAAAGAGATCTAAAAAACGGGCTTCCCGGGACATTGAAGAGAAAGATGGCAATGAATCGTGGTTTGAGCAGGTGAAACACGAGACAAAACAGTCTATTTTTATCGTTTTTTCCTTCGCTCTTTCCATCATTTTCATCCTTTCTATTGCCGGTAGGGCGGGCAAGGCGGGCGTATTCATAGAGCGTTGGCTTTCTGTGCTGTTTGGGCAGGCGGAGTTTATTGTTCCGCTCTTCTTCTTTTTTATAGGGGCATCGCTCTTTTTCTATTTTCGGCCTACATTTTTTGCGCCGACTCTTCTTGGTGGTGTTCTCTTTTTGGTAAGCGTTTTGGGGGGCATAGAGGTAGTATTTGGGCAGAAGGCTGCGGGATATGCCGGATTTGTTGTTGCCGCACCGGTACTTAAATTGTTTGATTTCTGGGCATCGTTTATTGTGATGACAACCCTATTGATTGTTTCTATTCTCTTAATGTTGAATGCGTCTTTGGTGAAATCAAAAATTGTAGAGGATGTCGATGATGAAGACGAAAAGAATGCCGATGAAGAATCCGTAAGCAGTTTTCAGGCGCTCAAGAACACATTAGGAGGGCTGCGAAAGAATAAAAAGGAGGAGGTGGTGTATGAGTCTGGGGAAGAGTACGAATCAAGAGAGGGGGAAGAGGAGCCAGGCGAGCACCATGAAGATGAAGGAGCTGGAGAGGAAGAGGCTGGAGAGGGGGAAGAAGAAAGCAACTCCTTCGCGACGAATACATTTAAGGCGGCGGCTCGGCGGAGAAATGTAAATTTCCAGACACCCCCACTTGATCTGTTGGAGAGCGACAAAGGTAAGCCGTCGTCGGGCGACATTAAGGCAAACGCAAATATTATCAAACGGACGCTGAAAAATTTCGGTATTGATGTTGAGATGGCTGAAGTTAATGTTGGACCGTCGGTTACCCAGTACACGATACGCCCGGCAGAAGGGATAAAGTTAACGCGTATCACCGGCTTGCATAATGACCTTGCGCTTGCGCTTGCCGCTCACCCCATCAGGATTGAAGCTCCCATTCCGGGCCGTTCTCTTGTTGGGCTTGAGATCCCGAATAAGGCAGTTGCGCTTGTGGGTGCCCGTAGCCTGCTTTCGAGTGATGAGTTCCGCTACGGCAAGCATGTGTTAAGTCTGGCGCTTGGCCGCGATGTTTCGGGACAAGCGGTGTACACAGCGCTCGAAAAAATGCCTCACCTTCTAATTGCCGGCTCCACCGGCTCTGGAAAGTCAGTCGCTATTCACGGCCTTATGGTGAGCCTTTTATATAGGAACAGCCCGGACAATCTCCGTTTTTTGCTCGTTGACCCTAAGCGTGTTGAATTATCTGCATATTCAGGCATCCCGCATTTATTAGCTCCTGTCATCACTGATGCAAAAAAAACGATTCTTGCGCTGAAGTGGGCGGTGTCCGAGATGGAGAGGCGGTACGAGCTCTTACAAGCGGCAAAAGCGCGGGATATTCATTCATATCAGGCAATAAAGACATCGGGAGAAAATCCTATGCCGTATATTGTTATTGTTATTGATGAGTTGGCAGATATTATGGCAACATACCCGCGCGAGCTTGAGGCCTCTATCGTCCGCCTTGCGCAAATGTCCCGTGCTGTCGGTATTCACTTGATAGTATCAACACAACGCCCATCTGTAGAGGTTATCACAGGGCTTATTAAGGCGAATATAACATCCCGTATTGCCTTCCAGGTCGCTTCTCAGGTGGATTCTCGTACTATTCTTGATATGGCAGGAGCGGAAAAATTATTAGGAAACGGAGATATGCTCTTCCTTTCAGGGGATACATCAAAACCAAAGCGTATCCAGGGGAGTTTTGTAAGCGAATCGGAAGTGCGCAAGGTCGCACAATTTTTGGAGGATCAATATGCCGGATTTGATGGGGGAACAGTAACTATTGATTCGGGAGACGATAAAGATAAAAAGACTATTTTTGACGAAGTGTCTATGAATGATGATGAAGAAGACGAACTGTATGCAGAAGCAAAAAAGATAGTCATTGAAGCGAAAAAAGCGTCGGCGTCATATTTACAAAGACGCCTCCGCGTGGGGTATGCCCGAGCAGCACGGCTTTTAGATATATTAGAAGACCGTGGCGTTATTGGACCTGGAGAGGGGGCGAAACCTCGAGAGGTGTACGCAGATGCTGGTGATGGGGATTCCTCTGCGGATGAAGGCGATGATACGCCAGGATCGGGAGGAGGTGATTTCTTTCATACTATGCAGTAACACACATGTCTTCTTTTTTGCGCAATATTTTTCTTATTGGGATTTTGGCGGTGTTTTCGGGATATCTTGCCTTTCAGCTGAAAGGCTTTGTTTTTGGGTCTGATCTTGTCGTGTTTTCTCCTGAAAATGGAGAACACATGCGCACAAGCCATGTAATTCTGCGTGGCCAGGCATCAGGTATGTCATTTTTGTCCCTTGACGGAAGAACTATTTTTACGGATGATGAGGGATTTTTTGAGGAAGAATTGATTTTACCGTATGGCTTGAATATAATTAGGATAATTGGCGAAGGGAGATTCGGAAAAATTTTTGAAGAAGAACGGATGGTATACATCACCGGGGAATAAAATGCACCGCCATATTATTAGTATAAAATGCATATAATTATGCCCAAAGGAAAACAAGACGACAAAAAATTGGATCTCGAAGGAGCGATAAAAGATATACAAAATAAATACGGTGAAGGCTCTATTATGAAGCTTGGAGAGGTGGGCAAGGTGGATGTTGATGCTATACCGACGGGTTCTTTTTCGCTTGATAGGGCGCTTGGTGTGGGCGGCATGCCGCGCGGGCGTATTATTGAGATATACGGTCCCGAATCGTCGGGAAAGACCACCCTTGCGCTCCATGTAGCCGCAGAGACCCAGAAAAAGGGCGGACTTGTTGCGTTTGTTGATGCGGAACACGCTATGGACCCCGAATATGCACGGAAGATAGGTGTAAAGATCAATGATTTGCTGATTTCCCAGCCGGATACCGGGGAGCAAGCGTTAGATATTGTAGAAAGCTTGGTGCGTTCCGGTAGCGTGGACGTTGTCATTATTGACTCGGTTGCCGCACTCACGCCGAAGGCAGAAATTGAAGGAGATATGGGGCAGCAGCACGTAGGACTTCAGGCTCGTCTTATGTCTCATGGACTCCGCAAACTTTCTGCACTTGCCGCAAATAAAAAGACCATGCTCATTTTTATCAATCAGGTGCGTATGCAGATAGGAGTGTTTTTCGGGAACCCCGAAACAACACCTGGGGGGAAGGCGCTCAAATTCTATTCATCGGTCCGTGTGGAAGTGCGAAGAGCCGCACAGATCAAAAAAGGAGAAGATGTTATTGGCAACCGGGTAAAAGCAAAGGTGGTAAAGAACAAAGTTGCGCCTCCGTTCCGAACGGCAGAGTTTGATATTATGTACAACGAAGGGATTTCATTTGAGGCGGATCTTCTGAATTTTGCCGAAAAACACGGCATTGTGAAAAAATCCGGAGCATCGTACAGCTTTGATGTAACCAAGCTCGGGCATGGGTTTGATAATGCAAAAAACTTTCTAAAAGAGAACAAAAAAATAACAAACGAGCTCTTAAAGAAAGCAAAGACAATATAACACAAAACACCGGCCGCATGGCCGGTGTTTTTAGTTTGCAATATAGGGGAGAAGAGCGAGGAACCGAGCCCGCTTTATTGCGGTTGCGAGATTCCGCTGGTGTTTTGCGCAGAGGTGCGTGTGCTTGCGCGGGAGTATTTTTGCTTGAGGACTCAAAAACTTCCGGAGCGCCTCAGGATCTTTGTAATTAATTATTCGTATGTTTGATGTGCAAAAATAGCACTGTTTTTGTTCTGTTATCATAAGTATAGTTTAGAATGGAATATCGTCCGGGTTCATATTATCCTCCCCGTATTCGATTGTGTCAAGAGAGTCCTTTTTTGCCGCATCCGGTTCGTTAGACGATGGAGAAGGTGTTGAACTTCCTGTGCTTCCTCCGCGAGGGCCTAATTGCAGTCGTTCCGCGACAACTTCTGTGCGCCATTTTTTTTGGCCGTCTTGTCCCTGCCAGGAACGGGTTTGTATTCTTCCCTCAATCATTGCAAGACTTCCTTTTGCAAGATACTGTTTTGCTATTTCTGCAAGGCGCCCGAAGAGCACCACATTATGGAATTCAGTTTGCTGTTGGCGTTGGCCGTCCTTTGTGAAAAAGCTATTTGTTGCAATGCCGAACGAAGCAACCGACTGGCCCGAAGGGAGTGTGCGCACCTCGGGGTCGCGCGTAAGATTCCCGATAATAAAAGCTTTATTGAGATTCATGGCGTAGAGTGATGCAAAATAAATAATTAATCTCCTAAGATTTCTTCTAGTTTTTTATCAATCTCTTCAATGCGTCCCTTCTCCTCCTCGGTGACTACTTTCTTGCGTGCACGGGTCCGATGTTCCATGAGTTCTTCGCGGAAGCTCTGTACAATAAGCACGCGGATGACTTCCGGCATGCGTTTTGCCTGCTTTTCAATTTCAGCGATATCAGATGCCTGTG
>PFCO01000003.1:2839-40065 GCA_002772995.1 Candidatus Niyogibacteria bacterium CG10_big_fil_rev_8_21_14_0_10_46_36 | reverse complement strand
CAAGCTTCCGGAGCTTAGGCTGAGTCTCTTCCACTATAATGCTCTTCATTTTCTCTATTGCGCCCCGCAAAGAAGCGGCTACTTCGGTTGCTTTTTCTTCTGCAATATTTCCATCAAGAAGATAGGCGCACTCATAAAGAATATGCTCAGCTTGCTGGGCATCCTTTTCCTCTGTTTTTACTGTTTTTACAGCCTCTGCCATATTAGTATAGAGTAGCGGAAATAGGGAAAAAGTCAATGATTTATACTCTGAATTCTATAACATCTCCGTCTTGTACCACATATTTTTTGCCCTCAGTGCGTAAAAGGCCCTTTTCGCGTGCCTTGGCGTACGAGCCCGCTTCCAGTAGCTCTTTGTAGCCGATAACTTCAGCGCGGATGAATTTTTGCTCAAAATCGGAGTGTATTGCGCGTCCTGCGCGCGGAGCCGAGGAGTGCCGTGGTATGGGCCATGCGCGGGATTCGTCTTCGCCAGTAGTAAAAAATGTAATAAGATCAAGCGCCTCATACGCTGCCTTTATGAGCGAGTCTATTTCTGAAAGGGACCGCGCTTCTTCATCATTAGCATCTTGTATCTCCTCCTCTAATTTTAAGTTGAGGGATACCACATTTTTAAAATTATATTCTTCCGGTGAAAAGGGGAGCGTGTACGCATCCTCTTTTGTATTCAGTAATAAAATAAATGTTTTTGCGGTAAGGAGATTTAGGTCCTTTATTTTTTCGCGTATCTCTTCGGATGCGTGTGACGCAAAAATGCCGTTGCTTAGCAGTACACTCATTTCTTTCAGCATTTGATGATGTAATTTTGCGTCTTTGTCATCCCCCCGCGTTAATTTTTCCGCACGCGTAAGCGCGCCTTCTACTATTTTTAGGTCTGCGAGTATGAGTTCTGTGTGAATGGTTTCTATATCATCTTTTGGGTCAACCGCGCCTGTCACATGAAGGATGTTCTCGTCTTCAAAGGCACGTACTACCTCAATTACCGCATCCACCTCCTTGATGTTGCTTAAAAACTGATTGCCGAGTCCCTCGCCTTTATGCGCGCCACGAACGAGTCCCGCAATGTCAAAAAATTCTATGGATGCCGGAACCGTTTTTTTTGATTTTGAAAACATAGAAAGCGCCTCCAGGCGTTCATCAGGCACGGCAACGACCCCCACATTCGGGTCAATGGTTGCGAACGGATAATTCGCGATATCTACTTGTTTTTTGGTGAGGGCCTTAAACAGGGTTGATTTGCCCACATTCGGAAGCCCCACGATGCCGATTTTTAGCATATACAGTGCTATGGTAAGCTAGAAAGTAATGAATATCAATCCCTCAATTTTTAAAGAATATGACATACGAGGCAGGCATCCTGACGAAATTGATATCAATGTGGCGTACCGTATCGGTGCGTCATTTGTGGAGTTTGTGAAGCGAAAACGGTGGTCAGGGCCTATCGTAGTCGGGCGTGATGCCCGGCTTTCATCTCCCGAACTACACGAAGCGTTTACGCAGGGTATACTTGACCATGGCCGCGATATTTTAGATATCGGCATTGTAAGCACGCCGCTTTTTTACTTTAGCGTAATTGAGGGGAAAGCCGCTGCGGGTGCTATGATAACCGCATCTCATAATTCCAAAGAATACAATGGATTTAAGTTCGTGGGAGAAGAAGCCATCCCCATCGGTTTTGAGGGTGGCATTGCCGCCATACGCGACATCAGCGGAGAGGAGCCGGCTCGCGGGCTTTCGCAGGGAAAGTCTACATTCCATGACTTTTCGGAAAAATATCTTGATACATTATACGATTATGGGGAGATCGCCCGGCCGGTAAAAGTGGTTGTGGATGCCTCAAACGGTTCGGCGGGGGAACTGACCCGGAAATTTCTCTCACGCGTACCTGTTGATTATAAGCCGCTTTTCTTGAGTGCTGACGGCAACTTTCCTAACCATGGTCCTGATCCGCTCCAAGAAGAATCAATACAAGCCGCATCTCAAAAGATTATTGATACTGCTTCGGAGTTTGGCGTAGTGATTGATGGTGACGGTGACCGCATAGCGTTTTTGGATCAGAACGGAAAGCGCGTCCGAAGCGATATTGTGGGCGCATTTCTTTCCGATATGGTATTACAAAAAGGAGATACTGCAGTAACGACAAAAAATGCATCAAAGGTATTTTCTGAGGTTGCCGGACGAAAAGGCGCAACGGTGGTATTTTCGCGCGTCGGGCATTCTCATGTAAAGAAGGTGATGCGCGAACATAAAGCGGCATTCGGTGTAGAGCCCTCGGGGCACATGTATTTCGGCGATTTTTATTTTTTGGATTCTGCGCTTGTGGCATTTCAGCGGGTTCTTTTTTTCTTTGCAAGGCAGGACAAAAAATTCAGCGAATTGATGAAGCAGTACGCGGTGTATCCGAATTCGGGAGAGATTAACTTTTCCGTAACAGATAGGCTCCAAAGCATTGCGCTCCTGCGGAACGCATACGCAGACGGCACGCAAGACGATTTTGACGGACTCACGGTAGAATACCCCGAATGGCGTTTTAATGTGCGCCCATCCCACACAGAACCATTGTTGCGGTTAGTGGTGGAGGCGCATACAAAAGAGCTTCTCGCGGAGAAACAAAAGGAGTTGGAAGATAAAATAAAAAACATTCCGGCGTAGCCGGAATGTTTTTTAGATGTAGAATCCCATTTTTTCTTTTGCTTCGAGTAGTTTCTTTTCGGCTATTGCCGAGGCATTCCGTGCGCCTTCACGGAGAATATGTTCCAGCTCTTTCTTGTTTTCCATGAGCGCCTGATAGCGTTCCTGGATGGGTGTTAGTTCTTGTATGATAATGTCCGCAAGGTCTTGTTTGAAGTCAGCGTACCCTTTTCCTTTATATTGTTCTCCTATTTTATTGAAGGCCGCGCCCGTAAGTGCTCGATGTATGGAGATAAGGTTTGATATCGCGGGACGCTTCTGCTTGTCGTAGGAGACTTCGTTCCCCGAATCAGTAACTGCATTTTTTATTTTTTGGCGTATTTCATCCGGAGCATCCAGCATGCTGATATAACTTTTCGGGCTATCTGCAGATTTTGACATTTTCTTTGCCGGGTCAAGCAGACTCATGATGCGTGCCGCATGTTCCTGCACCAATGCTTGGGGAATAACGAATGTTTCTCCGTATTTGTTATTAAAACGCTGTGCGAGCATTCGAGTCAGTTCTATGTGCTGAGTTTGGTCTTCACCGACAGGCACTGCGTGCGTGCCATACAAGAGAATGTCCGCTGCCATAAGCGTGGGGTAATTCAGAAGCCCCGCAAGTATGCCTGTTTCTTTTGTTTGGGCTTGTGTTTTGTCTTTAAATTGCGTCATCCGCTCAAGCTCTCCGATAGGTGTGATAGTGTTCAATATCCATGCAAGCTCGGTGTGTGCGGGCACATGCGACTGAATAAATATGTTTGCAATTTTTGGGTTGATGCCCGATGCAATATAGAGAGCCGCTACCGATAGCGTGTTTTCGTAGAGTTGTTCAGGCTCTTGCGGCACGGTAATCGCATGCTGGTCTACGACGCAAAAAAACGCTTCGTGCTGGAGCTGGAGCTCGGTAAATTGCTTGATGGCGCCTAAGTAGTTTCCGATATGGATGACGCCTGACGGTTGTATGCCGCTGAATATCCGTTTTTTCCCTTCTTCTGCCATATTCTTATTATACTTGTTTACACTTCTATGACCACCGGCAATACCATGGGCCGTCTTTCTGTCTTCTGAAAGAGATACTTTCCAAGCCGGTCGCGAACATTATCTTTGACCCATGTCCAATTCACTGGATGCATGTTCTGTGTTGCGTCTTCAATCACTTTTTTGGTGAGTTGGCGCGTTTGGAATAAAAGATCTTTTGATTCCCGAAGATAAATAAACCCGCGCGAAATAATATCGGGGGAGCCGCGTACTTTTCCGGTTTGGCTGTCTACTACTGCAATAATGACGAATATACCGTCTTCGGCAAGCGCCTGGCGGTCGCGTAGTACTACTTCGCCGACATCTCCCACACCAAGCCCGTCAACCATAACAAGGTTTGCCGGTACTGTTTCTTTAGTGACAGCAATGCTGTCATTGGTTACCTCAATTACCTGGCCGTTATCTGCGATTGCTATGTTTTTTGCGGGGATGCCCATTTCTTCGCCAAGACGCCCATGCTGTACGAGCATTGAATATTGGCCGTGCACAGGCATCAGCATTTTCGGACGCAGGAGTTTTAACATCATGCGCAAATCGTCTCGCTGGCCGTGTCCTCCCGCATGAATGTCCATCATGCGGTAATGGAAGACATCTGCGCCTTGGCGGAAAATAGTATCCTTGAGCGCTTGGACCATCCGTTCGTTTCCCGGGATGACTGACGACGAAAAGATAACCGTATCTCCTTTTTTGAGGTGGACAAAACGGTGTTCGCGGTTCGCGATACGCATAAGTCCCGCATTTTCTTCGCCTTGGGCGCCGGTCGTAATAACAGTTATTTTATTGTCCGGATAATTATCTAATTCTTTTGACTGGATAATTGTTCCTTTTTGTACTTTGAGATATCCTAATTTTTGTGAAATTTCTGCATTTGTACGCATGCTATATCCTTCAAGCGCAACCTTACGGCCGTATTTTTCTGATATCTGGATAATTTGCTGGACCCGGTTAATAAGCGACCCGAATGTTGCCGCAATCACTTTGCCCTTTGCCTGTACAAATATTTCATCAATGTTCGTATGAATCGAGCTTTCTGATATTGAATGGCCTTCTTCTTCAGCGCCGGTGCTGTCTCCTAAAAGAAGCAACACCCCCTCGTCTCCGAAACGCTTGAACTTTTCGAGGTCTGCCGGCTGGTCATTTACCGGTGCTTCGTCGATTTTAAAGTCCGATGTGCAAATAACCGTTCCTACCGGAGTTTTGATGCGGAGCCCCAAATCGTCGGGAATATTGTGGTTTACGCTGAAGAATTCCACCTCAAAACTCCCAAGCTTAATAGTGTCGCCGTTCTTTACTTCTTCAAAATCAAGCTTTTTAAGATGGCGAAAATCATCTTGGCGTTTTACTGTTATTGCCTTAGTAAGAGGCGCGCCGTAAAAGGTAGGGTATCCCATTCGCTCGACAAGATAGGGGATTGCGCCAATGTGGTCATAGTGCCCATGCGTCATGAGTACGCCCAAAATATTTTGTTTTTTATCTTTGAGGTAGTCTACATTCGGGATAATGTAATCAATGCCCGGCATATTTTCTTCGGGCATCCGGAACCCTACATCAATGACTACTATTTCTTCCTTATATTCAAGGAGTGTCATATTCCGGCCGACTTCTCCGAGCCCTCCGAGCGCAATGATGCGAAGTGCGTCAGGGTGCCTTTTTGGCGCGGGGTGCCGGGACGGCACATGTCCTGTTGCAGAGTGCTGTCGCATTGGGCTGCGGTAGGTTTTTTTCTGAGTGCGTCTATGCGAAGTACGCCCCGCAGAAGATTTGCGCGGAGATCGTTTTTGTGTATGTGATTTTTTCTGAGAATGAATCATAAATAATAATAATGCTAATAATAGTATGTGCCGGAGGAGAGATTTGAACTCTCACGGGCTTGCGCCCACAGCGCCCTGAACGCTGCGTGTCTGCCAGTTCCACCACTCCGGCTACAATGCCTCTAAAAAGGAGAAGAAATTATCTTTTTTGTGCGCAGATACCACGAATATACATTTGTGTAGCGCTCTGCAGGTATGGTTATGCTTTGCGTGTCAAAACCTTTGAGCTGTTTATCGACAACATATAGGTAAAAGGGTGAGTACAGAAATGTTGCTGCGTGGTCGGAAATAACTTCTTTTTGAAATTCTATATATTTTTCTTTCCGTTCTGCTTCATCTGAAATTTTACGGGCATCCTCAAGGAGCGAGTCTACAGTGCTGTTCGTGTATAGCGCAATATTCAGCCCCGGATCATTTCGTTGAGAAGAATGCCAAAATGCGAATGGGTCAGGGTCGCGCCCCACAACTTCTCCGAATAAAAGCGCCTCATATTCACGCGGTCGTATTACATTCTGGTTCAAGTCGCTTAACTCAAACATTTTTACATCTACCTGGATGCCGAGCTCTTGCCACATGGTCTGCAGGAGACGAGCGGTTTCAGTCAGGTCAGAAACATTTGATGTTGAAAGACTAAAGCGAAGCGTTTCCCCGTCTTTATTGGTAAGAAGGCCCGTTTCTTCGTCTTTTGCCCATCCATTTTGTTTTAGCAGCTGGAGAGCGTCTTCTGCGGAAGATGTAGAAACAATATCTTGTTCAAGTTCCGTGTTGATGGCGCTGAATGTCCCTGGAGGGATAGGACCGACAAGCGCTTTTGCATAGCCATTCAACACCTCGGACACTATCTTGTCCTTATCTACTGCTCGTTCGAGCGCCTCGCGTACACCCTCTTTAGAAAATGCGCTTACTTTATTCTGGTTAAAGAAGACGCCGAATACGCGGGGGAGAGTAAGTTCGTGCAGTGATGCGTTTCGCTGGATGCTTTCCATCTGCTTTGGGGAGATGCCGGCAATTCCATCTATTTCTTTTGTTTCAAAGCTCGAGATGAGTGCGCGTTCTGATGGATAGAACACAAACTCAAATTGTGATATATACGGCTCTTGTTGCGCGTAATTCTTGAACGCCTCGAAGATGAATTTTGTTACAATGCCTGATGAATTGCGTTCCATTTTTTTTACTTCATACGGCCCTGACCCAATCGGTTCCAGATTAAATTTTGAAAGACTGATTTGTTCGGGCGGGATGCTGTTCCAGATATGTTTTGGCAGTATGCCAAGCGTTGCGTTTTCCAGGAACGGCGCGTACGGCTGGTCTAAGAGGAATTGTATTTCATGCTCATGCATTACCACTGGCGTAACGCCTTCCCAGCTTGCCCGTACCGGACTTTTGAGTATCGGATTTTTTGCGAGCATAACAGTGAAAGCGACATCTTCGGCAGTGAGTGCCGTGCCATCGTGCCACACAAGGCCATCTTTCAGCACAAATGTATAGGACAAGCCGTCTTCCGAAATAGTATAGTGGTCAGCAAGATCGTTCATAAGCCGTCCTTTGCCGTCCGGGCGAAGCAGTCCTGAATACACAAGCGCTACAAGATCGCGATCCGTGTCTGATGCTGCCAGTATCGGATTGACCAAATGAGGAAGTCCGACAATTCCTTCTTTCCAGGTACCTCCTTGAGCGGGTACTTCGCGCGAAAGCGCATTGTTTATTTGCCATACAAGCGTTATGCTTGCTGCGATGAATACGACAAAAAACGCAAAGAAGAGCGTTCGTTCTTTTTTTGAAAAACGGCGCAGAATTACCTGTATCTCGAGCTTCGATGGCAAATCAAACCGCCGTCCGAATAATGAGAATAATTTTTTCACAATAGAGAATCTAGTGTGCTAAAAAAGCAGTTGCAAAATTGCTGTTCCAAAGAAAAGTATTGCGAGCACGATAGTTGAGCGGTACAGTGTTTTTTCGAAGCCCCGCTTTGTGTGATACGCACTGCTTTCACCGCCAAAAGCCGCACCAAGACCGGTGCCGCGCTGTTGGAGCAAAATTGCAGTTACCAGAAGTACGGATATTACTACCTGAAGATATGGTAAGAGGGTCATTAATACTTGCATTTTCCTTAGTATAGCATACGCGCTCCCGGTGTCAACCTGGGTGTATAATAGATATTTTCTCTGTTCCCCGATATTATACATATATGAGAGGGAAAAAATTCGTGCACTTTATAGGCGTTGGGGGTATAGGCATGAGCGCGCTTGCGCAGTGGTATGTCCATGAGGGGTGGCAGGTGTCAGGAAGCGACGAAGCGGATTCGCCTATTGTGCAGATGCTCCGCAAAAAGGAGGTTCGTATAACGGTTGGGGAACATAGCGCAAAGCATCTTCCTTTGCGTGCCGAGCGGGTAATTTTCAGCCAGGCAGTTGTTACGAGAGGAAAACACACAAACCCTGAAGTACGGGCGGCAAAAAGACGCGGCATCACACTCTTGAGTTACCCGCAGGCGCTCGGTGCGTTGACGCGGGATAAATACACTATCGCCATATGCGGAACGCATGGGAAAAGCACGACAACAGGACTTGTGGGCGCTTTGCTTACGGAAGCAGGCCTTGACCCAACGGTCATTGTCGGAGCAACGGTTTCAGAGTTTGGGAACACGAATTTTCGGTACGGCGGTTCCCGCTATCTTGTGATAGAAGCAGATGAGTATAAGGGGTCATTTTTGGAGTACGACCCCGACATCATTATATGGACAAGTATCGAGTGGGAACATATCGATTACTTTAAGACATTCGCCGAAACACGCGCGCATTTCCGCGCATTTCTTTCGCGCATTCATCCGAAAGGGCATATTATCGCAAATAAGGACGACACAGGGATTCGCGCCATAACAAAACACATAAAGCGCGTTGTGTATTATTCCTTTTCTCAAAAGCGTGCTTTGAAGAACATCCAAAAGCATATCCGGCTGTTCGGCCGGCATAATGTATCCAATGTGCTTGGTGTGTATGAGCTTTCAAAAATCATCGGTATTCCAAGTCAGGTCTTTTATGCCGTATTGCGGAGGTTTTCCGGTGTGGGACGAAGAATGGAGTATAAGGGCGTATTGCATGGGGCGCTCGTGTATGATGATTACGGACATCATCCGACCGAAGTTAAAGCAACACTTAACGGTGTACGCGCAAGATTTGAAAAACGATTGCGCAAGGGTGCATTATGGTGTGTGTATCAGCCGCACCAATATCAGCGTACAAAATATTTGTTCCGCGATTTTGCGCGCGCATTTACAGATGCCGATTGTGTTTTGTTGGTGGATGTATATAGTGTTGCGGGGCGGGAAAAAGCATCCATGAAAAAGGGTGTAGGTTCAAAACAGCTCGCCGAAGCTGTTATACGCAAAAAAACACCGGCAATATACACTCCGGTAATAAAAGACGCCGCACATCTCTTGGGAAAAGCCGTGCGGAAGCATGATGTAGTAGTTGTTATGGGTGCGGGAGACATTTGGAAGATATGGGGATATCTTAAATTGTAAAAAAAATACAAAACAGCATTTTTATCATATGCAAAGAATCATGGACATCGGCATTATTTTTTGGTATTACGGACTTACATAGATTTGATCTTTTACAATACAGAAGAGGTGAATATGTATGGCGAATACAGATATACAGCTTTCTGATTTCGGTATTTCGGAGACGCGCGGGTTTTTGCCTGATGAGGATCCGATACGGAACCTCGATGTATATTGCTTGGGAAATGCGGACCGTACATGGGTACGGCGCTACGAAAAAATAGCCTACCATCTGCCCAAGCTGCTTGTCGCTGGGAAGGCCCGCGAATATATTGAGCGGGAATCCGACTACTTTTTAGAGCATCAACTTGCACATAATTCTGATTTTGATATTGCGGAAACATTTGATGGGAACACGCATCTTCTTGAAACGGCAATGCGTTTTCTTTCTTTTGTGGGGAATGCGTATGTCTGGCAGGACGCGGAGTGGAATGAAAGCTTTGCGGCACCTGAAAGCGTCCCGGAGGGTTTTGCGCGGCTTTGGTATCAGATTGCACATGCTCTGGGACGGCATCCGTCGCTCGGATATCCGTCTTACGCGCTTCATAATTGGTACCGGCTAGATCCGGAAGGCCCCATAGCGCTTGGCAATATTGCGCTACTCCAAAACTTTTTAGGCGGGCTTGATGAAGAATGGTTTATTCTTCCGCATGTGGAAATAGAGATGCATGCGGGTCTTATCCCCAAAGCATCGCTCGAAATACTCCGTGCAGCCGGAAGTGAGGAGGCGGTCATACGAGAGCTTCAGATTATCGTATGCGCTGAAGAAAAAATGCTCGAAACGCTCAAGCGTGTACCCGAACGATGCGATCCGACATTTGTGTATTACAACAGAGTGCGCCCGTACATTCACGGATGGAAGAACAATCCGGCGCTTCCCAAAGGATTGATGTACCCCGGCGTGGAGGCATACGGTGGTACACCGCAGCAATTCCGCGGTGAAACGGGCGCGCAAAGCTCCATCGTTCCGTTGCTTGATGCAATATTAGGAGTCGAGCATGAAGATAATTACTTAAAACAATTTCTTTTAGAAATGCGCGACTATATGCCGGTAGGCCATCGGGCGTTTATAGAAATGGTCGAGCGGAACGCTTCGTTGCTCCAATTTGTGGAAGCGCGCAAAGAAAAAACGCCGTATATGTTCGAATTATACGAACGCTGCAGACAGAAGCTTGAGGAATTTCGCTCCTTGCATCTTGAATATGCGCATCGTTACATTTTTTCACATCAACAGAAACATGCGGCAAACCCCACTCAGGTAGGAACCGGCGGTACGCCATTTGCCCCATATCTCAAAAAACATAGAGATGAAACGCGGATGAAATAACATCCGTAAAACCGCATCAGTATGATGCGGTTTTTTGTATGGAGAAAAAATAGTATGATGAAACAATGAAAGCAATTGTGCGTACCGATGCCGCATACCCGGCGCTTTTGAAAGAAACGGCAAAGCCGCCGGAAACGCTTTTTGTGCGCGGACAAAGTTTTTATAATCAAAATCCAGACGCGCCTATTGTTGCGATAGTCGGCACGCGCCGGCCTACGGCATACGGAAGAGAAATAGCATTTACCCTAGCGCGCGACTTGGCGCTTCGGGGTGCTGTTATTGTAAGCGGGCTTGCCCTCGGCATTGATGCAGCGGCTCATAGGGGTGCGCTTGAGGGCGGGGGCGTTACCTGGGCAGTGCTCGGTTCCGGTATTGAGAATATACAGCCTACATATAATAGAAAGCTTGCGGAAGACATATTGAAGGGGAATGGTTCTATTATCTCCGAATACCCGGGAACGACAGCTGCTGCAGCCTGGACATTCCCCGCGCGAAACCGCATTATTGCCGGACTTTCTCACGCGGTCATTATTGTAGAAGCGGCAATGCGTTCAGGCTCCTTGATTACTGCGCGTCTTGCACTTGAAGCGAATAGAGAAGTTGGTGCTGTTCCTGGAGAAGTTTCCTCCGTTCAGTCGATTGGAACACATGCGCTTTTGCGCGAAGGCGCGGCACTTATACGAGATGCGCATGATGTCTTGGAGCTTGTCGGAAGAGAAGTTCCTCAGGAAGAAAAAGTTGACAAATTTGATGGTATTGCACAGAATATCTTACATTCTTTGAATGCGCCGAAAACTATCAATGAAATTGCGTTCACACTTAAGTATGATATTGGTTTTTTGCAGGAACACCTTACCTCTCTTGAGATGGAAGGAGCGGTAGAGAACAGAGGAGGCGTATTCTATAAAACAATATAGTTATGAAATTAGTTATTGTTGAGAGTCCGACTAAATCAAAAACCATAAGCCGTTTTTTAGGAAAAGGATACACCGTTGAATCGTCATACGGGCATATTCGTGATTTGCCGTCATATAAATTAGGCGTTGATGTAGAGAATAATTTTGAACCGCAGTATGTCATCCCGCGTAAGGTTCAGCCGGTAGTAAAAAAATTAAAAGCTCTTTTGAAAAAAGCAGATACGGTTATTCTGGCAACTGATGAAGACCGTGAAGGGGAGGCCATTGCGTGGCATTTACTGTATGCAATGGGCATCAAGAGCGACAAGGAAAAAAAGCAGACAAAAAAAGAAAAGGAGCTCAAAATAGAGCGTATTGTTTTCCACGAAATCACTAAAAAGGCGATTCAGGAAGCGCTTTCGCATCCGCGCGACATTAACGCAGACTTAATAGCAGCTCAGCAGGCGCGCCGCGTGCTTGACCGGCTTGTGGGGTATAAGCTCTCCCCGTTCTTATGGAAAAAAATAGCCCGGGGACTTTCTGCGGGCCGCGTGCAATCAGTTGCATTGCGTCTTGTTGTTGAGCGGGAAGAAGAAATAAAGAAATTCAATCCGCAAAAGTTCTGGACCATCGCCGCGCGCGTGCAAAAGAAAGGATGTACCAGCGAATCTGGCGAGCAATGCGCGGCATTTGATTCGCAGCTATATGCGATAGACGGCGTAACCATCGAAAAACCGGGTATCACCGAAAAACAGATTGCTGAAGAAGCGATTGCGTCTATTGATCAGGCATCGTTCCGTATCATCCAGGTAGAAAAGAGAAAGCGTATACAGCGGCCCTCGCCCCCGTTCACTACGGCTACACTGCAGCAGGCGGCCTGGTCGCGGCTGCGGTTTTCCGCGAAAAAAACCATGCTTATTGCGCAGCAATTGTATGAAGGAGTTGAGCTCACCAAAGGGGGAGCAGTCGGTCTCATCACATACATGCGCACCGATTCATTGAATATCGCCGAAGAAGCGCTTCATGCGGTGCGCGGCCATATCAAAGATGCATATGGCGATTCGTATGTTCCGGAAGCGCCCCGTGAGTTCAAAAAGAAAGCAAAGGGCGCCCAAGAAGCGCATGAAGCAATACGCCCGGTTGACGTCACATTGCTTCCTGATGCTATAAAGAACAATCTAACAAGCGATCAGTATCGGTTGTACTCGCTCATCTGGAGGCGGTTTGTTGCAAGCCAGATGAATGATGCGGAATTTGAACAGACGACATTCGTTATTGACGCGGGTGCGCATAACAAAAAAACCTACCAGTTCCGCACAACAGGAAGCATTCTCCGCTTTGACGGCTTTTTGAAGGTCTCTCCGATGAAGAAAGAGGATACGCTGTTGCCGGTGCTTCAGGAGAACGACACGCTTGCGGTGTTGAGTATGCAGTCGGAAGATCACGAGACGCAGCCACCTCCGCGTTATACCGAAGCGTCGCTCATTAAGGCACTTGAAAAATTCGGCATCGGGCGCCCGTCAACGTATGCGCCAACCATGTCTACCATCCAGGACAGGCATTATGTTGTCCGGAATGATCAAAAACAATTTGAGCCGACCGAGATCGGTGAAAAAGTGAACGCTCTTTTGGTAGAGCACTTCCCGCAGATTGTTGATATTGAATTCACTGCTGATATGGAGCAGAAATTGGACGAAGTTGCTGAGGGAGAAAAAGAGTGGCGCGGCCTTATAAAAGATTTTTATGAGCCGTTTGCGAAGGTGCTTGAAGAAAAATACGAGACAGTTGCAAAAGAGGACATGACCGAAACGATTGATGAGATGTGCCCGGAGTGCGGCAAGCAGCTCATGATACGCCACGGGCGTTTCGGTAAATTCATATCATGCTCCGGTTTTCCGGACTGCAAGTTTACAAAGGCATTACCTCCTGAGCCGCTCGGCATCAAATGTCCTAAATGCAAAGACGGCGATGTCGTTGAGCGCCGCACGCGCAAGCGCCGTGTTTTTTACGGATGTTCGCGCTACCCCGATTGTGATTTTGCGGTATGGCAAAGACCGACAGGCACCCTCTGCCCTGAGTGCGGACAGGCGCTCGTACAGCTTAAAAGCGGGATTAAATGTTCTAATAAGGAGTGCTCATACAAAGAGGAGCATCCCGATTCCGAGGATTCCGTATGACCTGGGATGAATACAAGGAAAAACTTCCGCATAATGAATTTGAAATAAAAGACCTCAAGCTCCTTGAGGATGCTTTTTTGTTTGCCGAAGGTGCGCATAAAAACCAAAAACGCCACTCCGGCGAACAGTATATACTGCATCCTATTGCGGTGTCGCTCAAAGTTGCGTCTATCGGCATGGATGTGCGTACGGTTGCAGCTGCATTGCTGCATGACACCATTGAAGACAAAGGTGCGGCACTCAAAGACATACAAAAAAAATTCGGCACGGACATAGCATTTTTAGTGGACGGCGTAACTAAGGTGGATAAGATTAAGTACCATGGCGTTGAGCGTACTGTTGAGTCAATGCGCAAAATGTTTCTTGCGGTTGCTCAAGACATACGCGTAGTTATCATTAAGCTGTGCGACCGGCTGCATAACATGGAAACGCTCGAATCGCTTCCGTTTCCGGAAAAGCGTTTGCGTATCGCGAAAGAGACGCTTGAGATATACGCGTCGCTCGCTGACCGGTTGGGAATGGGAGAGATGAAAGCGCAGCTTGAGGATATGGCGTTCCGGTATGTGTACTCCGAAGAGTATGCGTGGGTTGCCGGAGAAGTAAAAAAACGCCTGCCGCAGAGAGAAATATATTTAGCCCGCGTCATTCCTATCGTGAAAAAAGAAATCGCACGCGAAGGTATCCGTGCAGTAGAGATTAATGCCCGTGCGAAGCATTATTATAGCTTATGGAAAAAACTCCAGCGGTATGACATGGACTGGGATCGTATTTTTGACCTTGTTGCGGTCCGTATCATTATTAAAGACATCCAGGATGCATACGCGGTACTCGGGGTAATACACAAGCATTGGAAGCCCCTTCCGGGGCGCATTAAAGATTATATTGCGCTTCCAAAGCCAAACGGATATCAGTCGCTCCATACGACTGTATTTTGCATAGATGGGCAAATCGTTGAGTTTCAGATACGGACCGAAGACATGCACCGGGAAGCAGAGCTTGGAATTGCTGCGCATTGGGCATGGGAGCATGCGGGGAAACCGAAAGAAGGCTCGGAAGTGGATGCTAAGCTCGCGTGGGTCCGTCAGCTTCAGGAATGGCAGGGGACATTCCAGAAAAACAATCCGGACTCAGAAACATTTTTGGAATCTCTTAAGATTGATTTTTTCAAGGACAGAATCTTCGTATTAACGCCGAAAGGGGATGTTATTGATCTTCCGGAGGGCGCAACACCAATTGATTTTGCATATCATATCCATTCGGAGGTCGGAGATCATGCGGTCGGCGCAAAAGTAGAAGGGAAAATGGTTCCGTTTGATTATGAGCTGCAATCAGGCACGGTGGTAGAAATCCTCACGCGCAAAAACCAGCATCCGTCGCGTGAGTGGCTTGATTTTGTAAAAACATCTCTCGCGCGCAACCACATCAGGCGGTTCGTGCGTGGCCAGACAGAAGCAACTCTGGGTAAGCCCATGCTGTCTGAGGTTGATATTACCGTAGAAGACCGGGTCGGCATTTTAAAAGATGTATCTGCGGCGATTGCTGCCGCCGGTGTAAGCATCAAAGATATAGAAAGCCATGTCGGACGGAATTCGCCGTATACATCAATCCGCGTGAGTTTTGTTCCTCAAAATAAGGATGAGATGCAAAAAATCCGTACGCGCATAAAACGCGTACGGGGAGTGCAGGCAGTGAAAATAGTAGAAAAATCGAAATCGGGGAAAAAATAAAAAATGCACGGAAGCGTGCATTTTTTATACGGTGAAATTTTTGAGGTCTTCGTCGTTTGCTTTGCTTTGGTTTGGGTCTCTTTCATCTTCGGATTGCGTGTCAGGGGGAGGTTCTGGAGAGGGGGTGCCCGCATGTTCTTTCTCGAGCTCTTCAAACGGGTCGGGGCGTTCCTCGGGAGTGGTCAGACCCGTTGGGATATCTTGCTGCGAAACCTTCGCAAGAAGAGTTTGCAGGTCTTCGGAAGAGAAGAAGTCAATCGCAATGCGTCCGCCGGTGCCTTTGCGCTCTATGGACACCCGGGTACCGAGTGCGTTTGAAAGGATGTGTTCAAGTTCGCGTGTGTTTGCGTCAGGGATATCGTCTTTTTTGCGTGCGCGGTCGTATGCTACGCGGCGCGCAAGTTTTTCCGTGTCCCGCACGCTTAATTGTTTGAGAATTATCTCCTGCAGCATCCGCTCTTGCGCTTCGGGACGGTCTGAGAGCATTAAGAGTGGCCGCGTGTGGCCCTCGTGTATCTTTCCCTGGAGGAGCGCATCTTTGATGTAATCAGGGAGGCCTAAGATGCGGATGCTGTTTGCTATAAATTCTCGGGACTTTCCTATGCGGCTCGCAATTTCTTTTTGCGAAAGATCAAATGCGTCCATGAGCTGTTTGAATGCCTTTGCGCGGTCAATGGCGTTCAGATCCTCGCGTTGGACGTTTTCTATGAGTGCGAGCTCAAGCTTTACCTGCTCGGGCGTGTCTTGCCGTATGATAACGGGCACTTGTAAAATGCCTGCGAGGCGTGCTGCACGCAAGCGGCGCTCTCCCGCTATTAACTCGTATTCCACCTGGGTGCCGGTAGGGACTTCGCGCTCTTTCCGGATAACAACAAGCGGTTGCAAAATGCCGTATGCGCGGATAGAGTCGGCAAGCTCTTTGAGCTTGAACTCATTAAACTCATGCCGTGGTTGATGCGGGTTCGGGACTATTTTATTTGTTTCTACGAGGAATACGCTGTTTGATTGCTGTGGTTGCATGTATGTAGAATACCAAATCATTTCTTCGTTGCGCAAGGAGAATATTTCCGTTATAATTTTTACGAATTGCCTGAGTGGCGGAACTGGCATACGCGCACGACTCAAAATCGTGTGGAGCAATCCTTGTGGGTTCGACTCCCACCTCAGGCACACATCTAATATAAACATAGTTGGGAGTCGAAGCCGACCCGAGCGCCATTGGTTCAAGCGAGGGCGGCGGGCTTCGGAGGAGTCCCGCTTCATGCGGGGCGGGGAAGGACTCCCACCTCAGGCACACATCTAGTATGAAATCTGCCCAATAAAATCTTTCTTGTCAGGAGGATTTTTTTTGTGTATAGTGATGGCGGTTATATTTCAATACATTAACAATATGCATTTTTAGGGGAGACGGGTTATGCATATACTATCGGATGACAAGGTACGCAATCATCCTGATTTTGATAATCATGTTATGGTTATCCATATCACGAGAGAACGGTTCGGTCTTGAGGGAATTATTGCGATTCATGATGTGACATTCGGAGACGGAACGGGCGGGACGCGCTTTTGGCCGTATCTCACTATGCACGACGCGTTAAGCGATGTATTGCCGCTTTCGCGGGACATGACATACAAATCGGTTATTGCCGGCGTTCCTTGGGGGGGAGCAAAGGCAGTACTGATAGGCAATCCGGAAAAAGATAAAACGGATGACTTGGTGCGCGCATATGCGTATTGCGTAGACAAGCTTCGCGGGATGTTCAATACCGGAGAAGATATGAATTTCCATGTGTCCGACATAGACACTATGGCAGAGATAACTACGCATGTATTCGGGCGTTCCGTAAGACGGCACAAAGACGGCGTTGTCGGCGGAGGCGATCCGTCGCTCAGCACGAAGCACGGAGTACTCTGCGGCATACAGGTGGTACTTGAATTTTTGTATGGGGATAGAAGTTTTAGCGGAAGGTCATTTTGTGTGCAAGGGGTCGGCGCTACGGGACTTCCCATAGCAAAAGCATTAGCTGAAGGGGGAGGCACGGTTTTTATTTCGGATATGAAGCCCGAAGCGGTAGAGCGCGCGATGAAAGAAATATCCGGGCAAGTAGTTGCTATTCCTTCGGATGCCGCCCACCAGATGGCCTGTGATGTGTTCGTGCCGTGTGCGGGCGGAGGCATTATCAACAAGCATTCGGTGGATGAGTTTGATTGCCGGGCAATTGCGGGGTCTGCAAACTGCATATTTACAAAATCAACCACGCAGTACGCCGATTACTTGCATCATACCCGCAACATTCTTGTCGCGCCTGCGTATGTTATTAACGGCGGCGGTCTCATTCATATTTATCATGAAAAGATCGGGTTTAACGCTGAAGCGGTGCTGCAGGATGTAGAAAAGATAGGCGGCCGGCTGACGCATATTTTCAGGCAAAGCATGCTTACTGGCAGGTCCCCGTATCAAATATCTGATGAGATAGTAGAGCGGAAGCTCCATGACGAAGAAAGCAAACACCTAAAAATAGGAACATAAAACACAAAAAGCCTCTTACCCAGAGGCTTTTTATTTATGTGTGACAAAAATAAACGGCTCACACGCTCGTGTGAGCCGTTTAAAACCATTGACAAATAATGATTTTTCTGTATAATACAGAGGATATTACGCTCTTTGACAGGCTGTAAAACAGCATATATAGGTATCTGTTTCGTAGTAACAGGATGCGAAAGCATCATTGATAAGAGATAAAAATCCAGATGAGGAGGTGCCCGATGGCACAAAAGAAAATAACAGACTTGAGAGACCTTGGTAAGGAGCTGGAATCTGCAGAGATTAGCGTTCCTGCCAAGACAGAGGCGCCTGCGAAAGAAACAAAAGAAACGCAGGCAGAAGTCCCGGAAACGCAAGGACAATCATCTCAAAAAGCAGAGGGCATGAACGACTTCTTGCTTTTAAGCACTATCGCGAAAAAGGCTACACAAGAAGAAGATGTTCAGGAAAGCCGCGAACATTTTAACGAGATGGCAAAGGATGCTGGCGTCAGCCGGAACGAGGGAGTAGCGTATTACGCGGGCGTATATGATACGCTTGCGGTGCTGAAGGAAAAAGCAGAGGCCGAACGGAAAAAGATAGACGGTCTCGTGTCGGATCCCACAAACGCTCCTCTTGTTGAGGCGGGCAGAAAGCGCATCGCAGATGTAGAGCAGAATATTTACGAACTCGAACGCATACGGAAAACAGTCGAAGAAAACGAGTTTCTCCGTGAAGAAGTCATGATGCGCCGCGATCTGTATGTAAAGGTGCAGAACACATGTTCGCGTCTCGAAGACCCTTCTTTTGAGAAGACGGTTCCTGTGCATGTACGCATGCGGTCATTACGCGGCGTATTGCAGGGACTGCGCGGTATAAAAACGCCGGCGCTTGTGTATGTTGCGGACGCGCCTGCAGAAAACGCTATCCGCGCGAGCGCAAAAGAATTTTTTGTTCCCGCGGATGTCACAAAAGAAGACCAGAAGATCAAGAGCGCATACGAGATGCTCCAGGAGTACGCTTTGCGCGTGGGAGAGCTTAATGAAAAAGAGCTCGCTCTGCGCGTAAAAGAAGCCGGGAGTTTTCTTCTTCCGAAGGATATACTTTCCGGCGAATTTGAGCTTGTCACTAAAAGGCGGGGCGAAGAATTCTCGCTGAGTATAGAAAAAGTATCTTTTAAAAAAGACAGACTCGGCGCGTTGCTTTCAGGAAACGCTGTTCCGGTAGGGAACGCACTTTTCGTATGCGACATCAGGTCCGAAAAGCGTATCAGGGACGGTGAAACTATTCCCGATTACACTTGGGGGCGCATGCTCCTCTGTGTTTCGCCGTCAGGCGATGAAGTATGCGTTGACATACTCGGTATCGTGCCTCACGAAGACCCGTATTATATGAATCTTGATATTGTCGCCGCGGGAAAAATATTCAAGCGGCGTAAAGAAAAAGATTCATACGAATGGGAAACCGGCACGCTTTCCTTCTTTATAAAAAAGGGGAATGTGGGCTCGGTGCGGCATTATTATGTCCGTGAGTCGCTCAAGTACGCTGCTCGTTATCACGAAGAAAAGGAGCAGGCGCGCAAAGAACGGAGGCAGGAAACGGAACAGTTCAAGGAGCGGTTGCAGGATTTTTCCGATGTGTCTTCTCTTGAGCGCCCCGTAACCTTCCTGGAATTAAGCCAGGGGAAAGTTGGCATACTGCCGTTTAGGAATCCGTCATGGAAGCCGAAGGGCGTTACAGGACATATCGTTTCGGATGGAGAGTTTGTAGAATACCGTACTCCTACCGGACGCGATGACCGAAAAGAGCTCCGTCTCATGATGCTTCCCGAACCGGGGAAGAAGATGCGTCTGCGGAAGTTTATATCCGATCGTATGGTGCAGCGGCTGATGCAAAAGAACACTCTTGAAAAAGATATCTACCGCGCGCGCAAGGAAAACAAGCTTGCCCGGGATTTCGGCGATGTAAAACGCGTTGAAGAGGTCTTTACCGATGCATCTGCGAAGCCAGCCGAGTCCGCGTACTTTACATGCGTCAAACAGCTCGGCAGGAATTGGGCGGAGTTTGTGGTGTATTACAATGCCGCAAACGGAACGATGTCGTTTGTAAAGGCGATGAACCGGTTTTCGCGAAGACGCGTAACCGAACGGCGCTTAGGCGTAGTCATGAAAAAAGAGATGTCTCTGGAGGCACTTCCTCCCAAGACGCGCTCTTTTTTACGGGATGCGTATATGTTTTCCCGACATCTGGAAGACGCCGGATCGGTTCCCGTTTGGTTTCAGTCGCAGACTAAGGATGAAACGCCGGACACCGAAGACATCGCTGAAACAAACATATCTGCACCGCCGGCGCCACCAGACAACGAACATGTTCTTGCCGGGAAAACAGAGACTCCGTTGTCAGGGTGTTCTGAACTTTCGAAATCCGAAGTTGCAAAGCTTGCAGCGGCCGGTATTACCACTTTTGAGGAGTTTCTCGGGACATCCGCAGAAACACTCAAGGGCATTAAAGGGGTTGGTCCGAAGACGCTTGAAAAGTTTGAAGCGCTTCAGACGGCCCGCAAGTAACATGCAGTACCGATACCTATGCTATGCAAAGAGCAAAACCCCTCATCCGAGCAATCGGGTGGGGGGTTGATTTTTTAATAATGCATGGTATAATAGCATAAAATTCTTAAGTCCTGCATTAGTAGAGCGGGCGAGGAGGCAGTAGATTGAAAAATGAGAATCAATTCGAGTACATGCTTGAAGTAGACGGCGGGATGGTTCCGGTAGTGTTCCATATCGGCGTGCACGGTGAAGAATTAGCTTCGCTCCTTCTTTTGTATAAGTACGGAACGAAAGCGTTTCTGGAGGAATATGCAGATTCCGACGGACGCCTCTATATAGGGACGGGCGGCGGAAAGCTTGATGAGCATGCGAATCCGGCAGAAGGGATTCTTACGGCAAAAGATGAGTCTTCGCTTATGCTTGTAGTAAAAGCGCTCGGGCTTGATCTTGATAAGATGTCCACGATAAAAAATATCGTGCAGTACATGTCGTATGTTGATGGGCATGCGCGCGACCTTTCGCGAGGTCTTGCGAATATGATAAAGAAAATGCACCGCAAATATCCGGATGATCCGAGAGGAGTTATTCAGTGGGCGTTGCAGGCGTTTCTTATCAAATTCCATGACAGCGAGTGTTCGTATGACATGCATAATGCAGACGACATAAACGCGCTTATCGGGTCGTTTGAATTTAATCACATCCTAAGCGTTGGGAGAAAAGCCGGCATGGATGTTGATGAGTTTGAACGAAAGGGTGTTGCCGCTGAAGAGTACTCCGCAAAGGAATTGTTTGGACAGGCGCGCGAAGAATATGCGAAGAAAGCAAAACGGATGCCGGTCTATGTTCCTGTGTTCAATAAGGACGGAACACGCGCCTTAGATGACAAAGGAAAGCCAAAATCTGCAAAGCGTCCGTTTGCAGTCATCCATTC
This sequence comes from Candidatus Niyogibacteria bacterium CG10_big_fil_rev_8_21_14_0_10_46_36, assembly GCA_002772995.1. NCBI lineage: Bacteria > Candidatus Niyogiibacteriota > Candidatus Niyogibacteria bacterium CG10_big_fil_rev_8_21_14_0_10_46_36. The sequence continues at coordinate 18,850 of PFCO01000003.1, read as the reverse complement.
TGATAATCTTGCGCTACCAAAATATTCGCGCTCCAACGAAGCACGCGCTGCAGATACGCATGCATCGGTCCTTGCGGTTATCCGTTCAAGCGGCCATAAGTCAGTGTTTACTGATGCGCGGTATAAGTTTTCGTTACGGAAGGTGGTCGCTGAATTGCGGAACGCAACGCTCCGGAAGAAGGGTTTGCCTGAGCTCGCATACGGCAACCCGTTGCTGTACGCGGAGGGTCATATAGAGGGCGTCCCTGAATTTTTTTATTCCGTTCAGGATAGCGACGCCATCTATAACTGGACCGAAACGCATCCGAACAATCCGGTGACCGAATTGTCGGATGACGAGTTTATACGGATTGTAAAAAACAACATTATGTTCAGAGCATAATACAAGAAAGGCCCCGCGCGTCGGGGCCTTTTCATTTGACCGGAATACATTCCTTCAGTATGATAATTTTATATGAAATTATTCTCTAAAAATGTTGCGATTGCGATTCTTGTTTTCTTTTCCGTCGCGCTTGTTTGGTCGTTGTTTTCAAACCAGTTCCGCGGGGTTGAAGAGGTTACGCTTTCGGAGCTTGTATCCGACATTAATGCAGGGACAGTAGAATCAATAGTTGTGCAAGGAAATGATGTTGAAATCACTACCATAGACGGAACGGTAAAAAAGACAAAAAAAGAGTCCGACATTTCTTTGTTTGAATCCCTTACGAATTACGGTGCTTCGCCGGAGTTGCTGCGCCAGACATCTATCGACATAAGCGAACCGTCGGGATTTTTGTTCTGGGCGGGTGCGCTTTTGCCGTTTCTCATTCCATTCCTCCTTATTATCGGATTTTTCTGGTTTGCGACGCGTAATGTTCAACGTTCAAATCTTCAGGCATTTAACTTTGGGCAGTCGCGCGCGCGCGTCATCATGCCCGACGATAAAAAACAGCGCGTGACATTCGGGGATGTTGCGGGCGTTGAAGAAGCGAAAGAAGAATTGACCGAGATAGTGGATTTTCTAAAAAATCCCGTAAAATTTTCGAGCATTGGTGCGCGTATCCCAAAGGGTGTTTTGTTAATGGGCGCTCCAGGTACCGGAAAAACGCTTCTTGCGCGCGCTGTTGCCGGAGAGGCGGGTGTGCCATTCTTCCATCTTTCCGCATCGGAATTCGTTGAAATGTTCGTGGGAGTCGGCGCATCGCGCGTGCGTGACCTTTTCAAGATGGCGAAGCGTTCAGCGCCGTCTATCGTATTTATTGACGAGATTGATGCGGTTGGTCGACACCGGGGAGCGGGACTTGGCGGCGGGCATGACGAGCGCGAACAAACCCTTAATCAGATACTTGTTGAATTGGACGGCTTTGAGCCGCACGAGTCAGTTATTGTGATGGCGGCAACGAACCGGCCTGATGTGCTTGATCCTGCGCTTTTGCGTCCGGGACGTTTTGACCGCCGTGTCGTACTTGATCTCCCGGATATTAAAGACCGGGAAGCAATCCTTAAAATACATGCGCGCAATAAGCACTTGGCGGCAGATGTAAACTTCCGCCGCATTGCGGAGCGCACCCCGGGATTTTCGGGAGCTGATCTTCAAAATCTTATTAACGAAGCAGCAATTTGGGCTGCACGCAAGAATCGGCGCCAGATAACGCTTCAGGATATATTAAGCTCTATTGAAAAGGTGTTATTAGGTCCGGAACGAAAAAGCAAGATTATTTCGCAAGAAGAAAAAAAGATAACTGCATACCATGAAGCAGGCCACGCGCTTGTTGCTGCGGTGTTGCCCGAAGCGGATCCGGTTCACAAAGTGACTATTATTTCGCGTGGGCGCGCGGGAGGGTACACGCTCAAGCTCCCGAGCCAGGACAGGCGGCTGGTAACAAAAACCCACTTTATGGGCGAACTTGCGGTAGCGCTTGGCGGATATGCTGCAGAAAAAATCGTATTCCAGGAGCTGACTACCGGCGCTTCAAATGACTTGCGAACTGCGACAGATATTGCACGGAGTCTTGTTACGCGCTATGGTATGTCCGATAAATTAGGGCCGGTGGTATTCGGCGGGAAGGAAGAATCTATTTTTCTCGGTAAGGAATTCGGCATGCATCACGAGCGCGATTACTCCGAAGAGATAGCGGGAGCGATTGATAAAGAAGTATCGAGCTTTATTAAGCGGGGACTTACACAGGCGCAAACCATCATTAAAAAGTACCGTACCGTTTTAGATGCGATTGCGCACAAGCTTATAGAGCAGGAGTCTCTTGAGCGTGAAGAGTTTAATAAGCTCGTAAAATCATTCGGCATCAAGCCGAAACCGATTGTGTCTTCGTAATGCGCTTGTCTACATCCTAGCCAGAGCTCATGACATCTAGCGAGGAGCGGTTGAAAATATTCGTCCGCCTTTAGCTCAATGGCAGAGCGCCAAGCTTATACCTTGGTGGTTCCTGGTTCGAGTCCAGGAGGGCGGACGAATATTTGCAGTTCGTCCGAGTGACGATGTCATGCCGGAGATATACCTCTGTGGTTCTAGGATTTCTGAATAAGAAGATAGAGTATAAAAACAACGCGCTTCTATGAACGCGTTGTTTTTATGGGGTTGACTATACACCCTAATAGTAGCCGACTATATCCGCTTTTGACCGCTATTTTGCAAAAACGGTACAATAAAGGAAATGCTTTGAAAACTATATACGGGGAGGAATAGAATGGGTTCATCGAAGAAATCTCCGAAGAACGAACAGAAAGATGCGCCTCGGAAACGAGTCGATCTTACTGACTATGTGGAAGAAGATAAGCGGCTTAAAGCAGAAAAAAGAAAGCGTCACTCAGTCATTACTCTCAAAGAGTACGCCGAAGAAGTTCTGCCGAACGATCCGCTCATTGCGCAAAACGCTGCAGCTCGCTTATATGAGCAGATATGCAGTTACGGAATTACCGGCACTTCGGCGGGGAAGAAGTATCACTACTTCGAAGAAGATCTATTCGGGGTTGATAAGGTTATCGAGCAGATTATGAGACATTTTGAAGCTGGCGCTATGAAAGGACCGAGCGGAAAATATGTTCTCGTTATGGTTGGGCCTACATCGTCAGGTAAATCAACCATTTCGTCACTCATCAAAAAAGCTCTTGAAGCGTATGCGTTACGCCCAGTGTATCAGATACAAGGATGCCCGATTCACGAAGAACCGCTTCATGCGTTTCCTCGCTGGATGACGCGGCGTGCATGGAATCCGAAGAAGAGCCCGAACATAAAAGAGCCGGTAGAAGACCGCATTGGTATTCCCCCGATAGAGGGAGACTTGTGTCATGTATGCCGACACATGATAAAAGAGAAGTATTCGGACAAAGAATTCGGCGACAAGTGGGAGCAAATCCCGGTAGAAACATTCACGTTTTCCGTATCGTCAGTTCGCGGTATCAGTTCGTTTGAGTCCACGGGCGCTGACTGGAGCGTTGATGTTTCAGAGCTCGTTGGCCGTGAAAACATAGCTATCTCCAGCAAACACGGACATGATCATCCCGAAGCCTATCAGATGAACGGAGAGATACAAAAGGCAAACCGGGGTATTCTTGAAGGCATTGAGCTTATCAAAGCCGACCCGAAGATACTGAAAGTATTTATCAGTCTTGCCGAAGAAAAGCTCATCAAGATACAGGGTTCGCCGTTTCCGCATATGTTCATTGATACGGTAATCATTGGGCACTGCAACCTCAAGGAGTTCAAGGAATTTTCCGCGAACGAGGCAAACGCCGCGCTCCATGACCGTATGCATGTTATCCGTTTTCCGTATACGCTTGAGATTGACAATGAGATAAAGATCTACAAAAAGCTCATTGAACGCGAGAGTCAGTTCATTAAGCTGAAGAAAATGCACATTCCTGATATCAGTTTCAGGATAGCGGCAATATTCGCTGTTATGACCAGGCTCCATGATTCTCAAAAGTACGGCGTTGACCGTCTGACTAAGCTCAAGATTTACAATAAGGAGCGCGCACTTACTGATATCAAAGACAAGGATAAAAATCCTATCGATGAACGGTCACTTCGCGAGGAATTCAATGACTCAAAAAATCCCATCGATAAGCACGAAGGCATGTTCGGTCTCAGTTACCGCGACATCCTGACCGCTATCGTTGACGCACTCACCAAGCTTGATGTTGACGGCTGTCTCACGCCGCTCACGATGGTTAAGGCGCTCCGCGAAGTGTTTGAACACCGTATGGGATATTCGCCTGAGGAAGTTGAGAAGTTCCTTGAACTGCTGAACCCCGGCAAAGCGAATGTCATTAGCGAGCTCCGGGATTTCATCAGCAAGTCGGTGACAAAAGCGTTCGTGAAAGGATATAGCGATATACGGCAGAACATCCGCAAGAGATACCTCGAGCAGTGCAAGCTCTATGTTTCGCAAAAATCGGATTTTCTGCGCGGACAGATGCTTGAGATTCCTCGCGACAAAATCACCGGCCAGCCGCTAGAAGCAGATGAAAAGTTCCTGAAAGGAATTGAAAAGTTTGGGAACATTCCGGAAGCGGGTGCGGAAAACTGGCGGAGCAGCGTTTTGATTTATCTCTCAAATAATGAGGATAAATCCTTCAAAGAATTGGACGACATGATAGAAGCAAAGCTCATATCGGATAACAAGAGCAACATCATTCTCCTTTTTGACGAAGGAAAGACGCACACAGCAGAAGACAAGAAACGCAAGGAAAACTTGCTTTCGGCCTTGGAAGAGGAAGGCTTCTGCTCGACATGCAGCGCCGAAATGCGCGAAGAGTTTTATAAAGCAGAAACAGAATAACACCAAAGGGTGCACATAGTGCACCCTTTCTTTTTTGTTTGCTATAATAGGACACGGCAAAACATGCTTTTTGACAGATGAACAAAGGAGGTTGCATATGACCGTTATTGTTTCGGATAGCATTGAAAATAAAGGGAAAGAAAGCGCACGACGCCACCGCGAGAAAAGACGCGAAGAGATAAAAAAAGGCCTTCCGGGCATCATCGCTGATGAGTCCATCATTACAAAGAAGAAGGGGAGAATTGTCAAAGTTCCGATACGGTCGCTCCAAAACGAGCGGTTCCGCCAAGGAAAGAGACGAGAGAACGAAGATGGCGATGACGAAGGGCAGGGCAGCGGCGGCGTTGGCGTAGGCCAGGGCTCTGGTAAAAAAGGAGACATTATCGGGCAGCGTCCCGCGGATCAATCCGGACGGGGTGCAGGCAAGGCGGGGAATGAACCCGGCGAAGAATACATAGAATCCGAATTTGAGATTGAAGAGCTCATCGAAATGATGCTTGAAGATCTCGAACTCCCGAACCTGCAAGAGAAAGACATAAAAGAAATGGAAGTTATCTTCGGGATAAAGATAAAAGATATCGTTAAGCACGGCCCACAGTCGCTTTTGCATTCCAAAAAGAGCGCAAAAGAAGGCATGAGACGTTTTTGGTTCTATCTTAACTATCTTGAGTCTTTGCTTGAGGAAACATGTCCGGATATTACCGACGAGCGCATAAAGGAGCTCATCGCGTTCATGGCGCTTAAAGAAAAAGACGGCATTCTAGCGGATGCCGAAGCGCTTATACAGGATGCGGACGGCGTATTTATCAAGCGTGCAAAAAAGGATATTGAGGATGGCGTGGTCACAGAAGTGGACCCATTCATCATTATTGAGACGGACGATTTGCGGTACCGCAAACTTGAACGGGACATATCATACAAGTCGCGCGCCGTCATCATCGCCGCGATGGATGTTTCGGCTTCCATGTCTGATATGAAAAAATATCTTGTGCGCGCAACGCTCTTCTGGTTTATTGAATTTTTGCGCAAGCTGTACGAAGAGGTAGAGGTCCGTTTTATTGTGCATCACACGAAAGCCCGCTTTGTGCCGGAAGAGGATTTCTTCCGCACCGTTGAAAGCGGCGGCACGAATTGTTGGACCGCGTATGATGCCGCGACAGACATGCTCGAAACAAAATATCCGGTCTCATCATGGAACCGGTATGTGTTTCATTTCTCTGACGGAGAGGATTTTGATCCGGCGAGCACCATCCGCGAGATACAGCGGCTGAAAGAAAAAGGCGTTCAGATGATTGGGTACGGTGAAATAGACATTGATGGCGTTGCTGTCAGTGAATACAATCTGTATTCGCTCTTCAAAAAAGAACTGCCTGTTACGGAACTTAACCGGAAAGAAAACGATGACTTGCAGGTTATTATAGGCAACCAGAACTTTCCGTTCGTTGGCGTTGTGCTTACGGGCAAAGAAGACATTCTGCCTGCCATCAGGCAATTTCTGAAAAAGGGGAGGTTTGACAGATGACGCAGAAAGAAATAGACCGCTTAAAGCGGGTTGAAGAGCGCATCATCGAGATCGCCCAAGAAGAAGGATTACAGACAACGGATACTATATTCGAAGTCGTTCCCGCTGACCGGGTGCTTGAAGGCATGTCGTTCCATTTCCCGACCAATTTTTCCTATTGGCAGTTCGGAAGAGACTACGAAAAAAACCGTACAATCTATGAACACACCGGCCAGGGTATTCCGTATGAGCAGGTGTGGAATTTCGAAACGCCAAAAGCGCTCATTGCTGAAACTAATCCGTTCGCGCTTAAGGTTCTTACTATAGCGCATGTGATGGGGCACGTTGATTTTTTTCTTGCGAATAAATATCTCCAGCATGCCCGTTCCGTAGCGGATATCGCTACGGAAGCACGAAGAGCCGCGCGCCGTTTCCAGACATACGAATCTATCTATGGCCAACATGCAGTTGAAAACATCATGGATGCGGCAGAAGCGATTCAGTGGCATCAGTCACCGAATTTATTTGCCAACGAAGAGAACGAAAAAGAGATTCGCGAGTATCTGGTTAAGCTCAAACAGGAGCAGCTCCAGTGGAAAATCGATAATCCGTCTACATACGCACACCATATCACCGCTGAAGACATCCAGATATACCGGCGCGAGATTGAAGATCTCCAGGACAAAACGCCTCCCCAGCCCGCGTATGATTTACTGTCGTACATCATCCGCCACGCTTCGGGGAAAACGCTCAAACCCTGGATGAAGGATGTTCTTTCGGTAATGCGCAATCAGGCCCGCCACTTAGCGCCGAATGCCCGTACAAAAACCTTGAACGAAGGCTGGGCATCGTTCTGGCATTATCGCATCATGCACCGGCTCTTTAAGGAAAATGTGCTTGATGACAAAGATTTTTCCGTATTCAATCACTACCACGCCGCCGTTGTGCGTAAGAGCAAATACCAGATGAACTGGTACAGTATCGGACTCGCGCTTTTCGAAGACATCAAGTACCGGTGGGATACAGGCAGGTTTGGTGAGGAATACGAGAAATGCGAAGATCCGTATAAAAAGGCGAAGTGGTTTAAGGACGCCAAGCTCGGCATGGAGAAGATATTTGAGGTCCGGGAGCTCTGCAACGATTATCTGGCGATAGACGAGTTTTTTACCAACGAATTTATCCGCGGTAACGAGCTCTATATCTACCAGGAACGCTACGATGATGAGACGGATACTATAGTCGACGAAATTGTCGAGGATAACCCGGCCATCATCCGTATCATTCTGAAAAATTCTTTGTCTAAGTTCATAGCGCCCCTTATCTATGTGAAAGACGGAAACTATAAAGACACAGGTGATCTGCTTTTGGTTCACCACTTTAAAGGATACCCGTTTGAAGCGCTTCAGTATCTCGAGCTGACTCCGCAGTCATGGCGCAATAAGACCATGGAGCGGATCTTCAGGTTGTGGGGGCGTCCTGTCCATCTGGACACATTCCATTTGGATGAAACGCCGGAGGAATGGATTCTTACGCTCATACGCTGCAGTTATGGCGGAGGCAAGAATCATTCTGAAGAACCACAAAACACACACAAGTTCAAAAAAGATAAAAAACTCATCTTTTAAATGAACAAAAACCCCGATTATTCGGGGTTTTTTTAGTAGTGCTTCGGTGTGGTATCATGGAGGGTAGATATATCTTTGCAAACTCATTCGCACTATGCGGATAAGGAGGAATAATGCGCAAGAAAAAGACAGATAAGAAGGGCGAAAAGGCTATTATCGCTCTTCCCCCCGATGTTCTGCGAGTTGAAGATTATTCCCATGTCATTGAACGCGGCGCGCTCCCTCCTGATTTGCAGGAGCGCGAAACATATCTCAACTCGGTTGTTATCGGACAGGAACGCGCGATAAACAAAGTGCTCCGCGCGCTTACTATTTACGAAGCGGGACTGAACTCAAAAGAGGCACCGGTTACTTCGCTCATATTCGGCGGACCGCCCGGTGTCGGAAAAACTGAGCTCGCGTTGCAGATTGCGGCTATGTGGAATTGTCCTGCTATTCTCATTGCGTGCGGTGATCTCGGAGAGCGCCACGAAGCATCATTCTTAAAAGGCGCGCCTCCTGGCTATGTCGGATATGATGAAGAAAGTCCGCTTGAGCGCATCATCAGCGGAGACAAAGACGCAGAGACGCTGTATAAGTCCATGATTGCCTGGATGAAGAAGAACAAAAAGACGATGGAAGCGCTCATAAGCAAACTTTCTCCCGAGCGCGGCGCGGAAGCAAGCGAAGAAATGGAACACAAGCTCGATGAAATATCGGAAAGAATAGAAACTATAACGCCCCGTGCCGTAGTCATTTATGACGAGATAGAAAAGGCGGACCATGCCATCCAGCGGGCGTGTCTCCAACCGCTTGATAAGGGATATATGACCCTTATGAACGGCATGAAGATACCATTCCAGGGCGTATGCACTATCTTTACGACGAATGTAGGCACCGAAGAGGTTATCGGCGATCTTATTGATGAGCGCCATATCGGGTTTTCACTCCCTGCGACCGGGGCGAGAGCAGAACAGGACGAAGAGGCTTTGCGCGATTATCAAATCTACCAGAGCGTTATCCGGAAGATAGAAGATACCCAAGACAGAAAATTCTATCCCGAATTCTTGAGCCGTATCGGCGGGAGACGAAGCATCGTTGTGTTCCGGCTTCTCAACTACGAGCAGTGGCGCCAAGTCATGCGGCTTATGCTCAAAAAGGAAGTATACAGCAAGATATCGGATGCCAAAGTGAATTCCTCCGGATATGTTGACATATCATGCACTCCCCAGCTCGAAGATTTTATCGTACACGAAGGCATCAGCCCCCGGTACGGTGCCCGTAACCTTAAGCCGCTTATACAAAAATATGTCAGCGAAGAGATATCGGTTCGTGTCTTAAACCAAGGCATTCTTTCGGGCGATCAAATTCTGCTGGATGTAGAATTTAAAAACCCGCACGGAGAAACCTACAAAGAAAAGGGAGACGCGCATATCGTTGTGCGGAGAACCGAGCGGCCCGCGGGAGGCGGATTCTGTCCGTTTAAGAAACGCGAGACTAAGAACATTGATGTGACAAAGGAGCTCGATGATTTTCTTCAGGAGCTATTTGACAAGTACCTCAATTTTTCAGTAAAACTCTCATCTGATACGGATGGCGCATCTCGTGATGACCCTCCTCAAAAAGGCGGAAATACGCCTAAAAAATAAGAAAAAGTCCGGCAATGCGCCGGACTTTTTTAACAAGCAGATCCTTTCCCAGATGCCGAAAATGATATAATACATATGTAGCAATATGATAGTGCTTAATGTATTTATAGGGTTTTTTGTATCCCATTTTATAGCGGGGAAAAAAGTGGGCGAGCGCGGGCGCATACCGTCGTTCCGTTTTCGTGTAAAAGACAAGTATATCGTCCATCTGCATCATTGGTTTTTGTGCGGGGTCGCGCTTGCGAGCCTTTCAATTATCGATCTCTATAATACTATCTTATACGGCTTGCTTATGGGTTCTGCGATTCAGGGACTTACCTACAAGGATTTCTATAAACTGATATATCGGCATACCGAAAAAGCCGAAGAGCCGTCCGCTTGAAAAAGGGCACAGGAACCAGTAGGGTAGTGGAATGCAGATGCTCTGCATAGTGCGGATATGACCCCGGGGGATTATTCCGGGCGTTCTTTTTATGCAACAGGAATTTATTCATATTGCCTCACATAATGACCTTGTCGGGCGCGACAGACTTACGTACCGCTTTTTTGAAATGGTGCCGGGGCTTTTGGCATGGGGGACTATCGGAGCGGTGCTGTTATTCTCATGGCTCTGGCCTTTGGGCATTGCTATTTTTATTATCCTTTTTAGTATCTATTGGGTCATCCGTACATTTTATTTATTGGTGCATCTCCGGGTAAATTGGGCGCGCATGCGCCGTTTCCAAAAAACCGACTGGCAATCACGGATGAAAAATTTAAAATGGGATTCGCTCTGGCAGCTTGTGCTTTTACCTACCTATAACGAGCCATATGATGTGATAAAAGAAACGCTGGAACGGCTGAAAAACGCGCGCTGGCCGCGCGAGCGGTTTATTGTCGTGCTTGCGCTTGAGGAGCGCGCGGGGGAAAAAGCAAAAGAGCAGGCGCTTCTCCTGAAAGAAGAATTCAAAGACGCATTTCAGTTTTTTGCGGTTACCGTGCACCCCGCAACGCTTGAAGGAGAAATTCCGGGCAAAGGGTCTAATTCGTCGTGGGCGCTCGCGGAGGTAAAACGGAACATTGTCGATGCCGAGCACATCCCGTACGAGAATGTATTGGTGTCTGCATTTGATGTAGACACGCAGGTCTTTCCCGATTATTTTTATTGTCTTGCGTATCACTTTTTGACTGCAGAAAAACCGCATCGTTCCTCGTACCAGCCGGTGCCGTTGTATAACAACAACATGTGGGAGGCGTCGTTTTTTTCGCGCGTGGTGGCAAGCTCAAATACATTTTGGCAGATGATGGAGCAGGAGCGCCCCGAGCGCTTAGTAACATTTTCGTCGCACTCCATGAGTTTAAAAATGCTGGTTGAGGTGGGGTATTGGCAAAAAAACATGGTGTCCGAAGATTCGCGCATCTTTTGGAATGGATTTTTGCATTACGATGGCGATTACCGGGTTGTGCCGTTGTCATATCCCGTGTCTATGGATGTAAATGTCGGCAAGAGCTTTTGGCAGACGGCAAAGCAGGTGTACCGCCAGCAACGCAGATGGATGTGGGGGGCGGAAAACATCCCGTATCTGTTGTTTTGTTTCGGGAAGAATAAAAAAATTCCATGGAGGAAAAAAGTGCACTATGTGTTCGCGCAGCTCGAAGGTTTTTGGTCGTTAGCGACTAATCCTTTGTTGTTGTTTTCGGTGGGGTGGATGCCGTTACTTCTCGGCGGACAGGAATTTAATTCAACGCTTTTGTCCTACAACTTGCCACGGACGCTCCAGATACTCATGACATTGGCACTCGCGGGGCTTTTGGTGCTTGTGCCGATATCGTGGTCATTTTTGCCGAAGCGCCCCGAAGGGCAGGGGGTATTTGGCTCAATCCTTATGATTGTCCAATGGGCATTCATTCCGATAACTATAATCGTTTTCGGCTCAATCCCAGGAATAGAGGCACAAACCCGCTTGATGATAAACAAACCCTTAGGATTTTGGGTGACACCGAAGCATCGGGCAGGTTCTCAAAACGGCTCAACAGAGCCAAAATAAACGGCTCACACGGGGTGTGAGCCGTTTATTTATTCAAAATGAATAAGGCTTTCTTGTGCGAGGTTTTGGAGTTTTTCTTTGAGGATGGGGTGGGAGGCGAGCTTTGCGTCTTGCTTTAAAAGAGTTTGGGCTTCGCTGCGGGCTGCTTCTACCATTTTGAGATTTTGAAGAGCCATCATGCCGACATCCGAAATACCCCATTGTTTGGTGCCCGTAAGTTCGCCCGCCCCACGGAATTGCAAGTCGTACTCGGCAAGCTCAAAACCATTTTTTGCTTTGATGAGTGCGTGCATGCGCTCTTTTGTTTTGTCGGATGCGGAATCGGTAAACACAAAACAATACGGCTGGTGCGTGCCCCGCAACACCCGTCCGCGCAATTGATGGAGCTGGGCAAGTCCGAACCGCTCCGCGCCCTCAATCATCATAATGGTCGCGTTCGGGACATTAACACCCACTTCAATAACAGATGTCGCAACAAGTACCTGTATCTTGCCTTCACGGAATTCTCTCATTGTTTTTTCTTTTTCTTTCGGAGTTAATTGCCCGTGGAGCATCCCTATTTCAAACTCGGGGAAAATATCTTTTTTGAGTTTCTTGTATTCCGCTTTGACGGACTTCATATCCAAAAAGAGGGGATTGTCGGTTTTCGCCTCTTCCTCAATGCGGGGGCATACGACATACGCTTGCCTCCCCGCGTGTAGTTCTTTTTTCATAAAATCGTAGGCGTCCTGCCGCTTTTCTTTTTCTACTATGGATGTTTGTATCGGTTTTCTCCCCGGAGGCATTTCGTCTAAGAGTGTCAGGTCCAGGTCGCCGTAAATGGTGAGTGCGAGAGTCCGCGGTATCGGGGTTGCGGTCATGCTCAATAAATGAGGTATCTTTTCGTTTGCGCGGCTTGCGAGCTTTGCCCGCTGTTTGATGCCGAAGCGGTGCTGTTCGTCTATTACCGCAAGCGCAAGCGTTTTGAATGTTACATTTTTTTGGATGAGCGCGTGCGTTCCCACAAGAATGTCTATTTCGCCCGATGCCACCCATGTTAAGAGCTGGCTTTTAGAAATGTGCGTATCGGGTTCGTAGCTTACTTTTGAAGGGAATTTGCGGCATTCAGACGAGGTGATAAGCCCGAGCTTTAACCGCTTTTCTTTGAAGAGCGTTTGGAGTTCTTGGTAATGCTGGCGCGCGACAACCTCGGTCGGCGCCATAAATGCTGCTTGCATCCCCGCGTCAGTTACTGCGTTTATGGCGGCGGCTGCCACTACGGTCTTTCCTGATCCGACGTCTCCTTCAAGGAGCCGCGCCATGGGAGATGTGTTTGCGAGGTTTTTAAAAACGGCATCAACCGCGCTTTTTTGGGCGCCTGTAAGCGTAAAGGGGAGCGACTCAAGGAAGGGCGCTAAGGTCTCTTGAGGTGCTTCTATAATGTAGGACGGATGCGCTTCGCGTAGGGCGCGTTCTTGCTGGCGCAATAATTGTATGTAAAATATCTCCTCAAACGCAAAGCGTTTTTGGGCAGTTTCAATGTGCGCGCGCTTTTTTGGCATGTGGATTGCGTGGAGGGCTTGAGTAATTTCAGGCAGCTTGTAGCGTTCGCGGATGTAGTCAGGGAGCGTGTCTTGTGTTGTGATTACGCCGTCTTGCATCGCGCGGAAAAGCTTTTGAATTGCAAATGACATCCAGCGCGAGGATATTCCTTTTGTTTCGGGATAAAATGGTGTTAACTTGTCGCCGTCTTCAATGATAAGGTCTTTTTCTTTTGAGAATTTTGTAATGCTCTCGTAGCGGGGGTTTGCCATAACGAGCCCTTTTTTGTCGCACCCGACTTTGCCCGAAAAAGTATGCAGAGCGCCCTTTGAAAGAATATTTGCCATGTACGGCTGGTTAAACCATACAATCCGTATGGAACCCGTGCCGTCCGATACGATTGTTTCGGCGATGTTTATTTTTTTCTTCCAGGTTTTTTGTGCTTTTGCATGTATAACACGCCCTTGTATTGTTGCTTCATCGCCTTCAGAAAGATCGGCGATTGCTTTTTGGTCGGCAAACGATTTGTACCGGATAGGGAAGTGATAGAGCATGTCGCGCACCGTTTTTATGCCCAAATGCGAAAGCGCCCGCTCATGTTGCGGTCTTACGGTAATATGTTTTGCAAGCGGGCTATTCATCTCTTCATAATGCGTAAAACTCCACGAAAAGACAAACAAAAAACCCGCCATGTCTTGCGACTTGGCGGGCGCTCAATTCTGCGGGCTACCTCGGGCTGGAACCGTAGTCGGTCAAGCCCTGTAAGGTTATTTTCAGCTTTTTCAGTATAGCAATGTAAGGTTCCTCGAGCGCCTTATGTTTTAATTAGCGTCTGTGCATCTAAAGTCCCTACTAGGAGATTCTTCTTTAGCAACCTCAACAAGGTGCTCACACACTTCAATATTATCGGCATATCCAAATATGAACATCATTTTCTCCCAGCCAAGGCTCGATTCCATCATAAACCATTGTGCCGGTAGACTTAACGAAGTTTTAGGGTAATCCTCCGCAGCTTCGTAAATATCTACATTTTTATAGGAATATCCTGCGAAAAAACTGATCAATATAGCGACAATCAAAATTAGTAAATTCTTTTTCATACTTTTTATTATATCGCTAATCACTCAAGGTATAAAATACGTTTACTTTTCAGGAATTTCGCCAATTAAATCCACAATATTTTTTGCACGAGCTGCATAAAACATAGAGGTCTCAATCAGGTTTTGGTTCGCTATTTGGTAATTTTCTGGCGTTATCCCGCTCTCAAAAGAGAGTTTAAAGTAGTAGCGAGTCTCGTCTATAAGTTCATTCAAAAAATCAACACGAGTTTTTATTTCGAGGATTTTACCACGAAGAATAGGGTTGAATTTTCTTACTGTTTCCATATTAGTCTCTAGCATTGGCAATGAATGTTTTCGCAGACCTGTTTGTCGGCGCGGATCTTTCTGTTGCTTAGTTGCTTGTGCAATCGCATCCACCTCTTCTTTTGATAGGTTTAATAGCGTGGTGAGATTATTGATTAACGATTCGGTCGAATTAATGTTCGCACCTTTATATTGCGTTAACGCGGAGTGTGCCCATTTGATAAACTTGTGATCCACAGTTCCGTGTTTGTGTTGAATCAAAAAAACATGGTGCACGAGCCTCTGTCGAAGTTCATGTAGTTCTTCCAACAATGCGGGTCTGGCGATTTTGTTCTCGCGCCAATCACGATAAAAGTCGCTTAGTACCACCGATAGTAACCCAAGTGCCCAACCTAATATTAAAATCACGATTTCCATTTCCATATTTCAATTCTATATCAACACGATAAAGAAGTTACCAACAAGCTTCCTCGTGCTAGCTGTTAGATGCGGTGTATTTTAAAAATAGCTCGAACTGCATTCCCTCGCCGCGCTTCGCGCGGCTCGGGTGTGGCGGGGCAAAAATGAGCGGCTCCGCCGCACGCACTGACAATTTCAAGTTTTTCTTTGGCGGAATAAATTCAGAATTCGCGAAGCGAATGCCAAATGTATTTTATGGAAAATTTAGGAATAAATCAAAAAGAAGAAACCCGCCAGAGCTCCGTGAGGAGATGGCGGGTTGGCTTAGTTGAACGACACCAGAGGATTGCGAGTGAAATACTCCTCGCGGCCGTGGACTCCAGACGACACGATCCGAAGAAATTGCCGGTTGAAATCTTGCGGCACCGGCAAGCTCTCATGAGGAGTCAGAATGCCGATCTCGTGCACCTCGCCGGCTTTCAGGAAAACTGCACAGTCGTATGGATAATCCCCTGCAGCGTGGCCGATGTCGCCGTCGAGCGAGGTGTCCTCGTGTTCGGCATCCCACACAGCGCAGCTGTCGTCGAGGTTGTTGGCGAGCAGGATCCTGACATCCCGATCGAGTGTGACGCGATGAGGGGGCTTACCCCATCCTCCACCCCCCCAACAGTAGATCTTGGCCGGATCTCTTCCAGCTTCCGTGTGCAGCGCCCGCTCGAATTTTGCACGCTGTCCTCGATGGGGCTTCCCGCCAGTGGCGAGAGATTCGTCGATCGTCAGGAAGCCAATGTCGCCTTTTTTCAGAAACACCGAATCCACGATTTCCCTGTAAGACGCATAGATGTCGGGAATCGACGCCGAATCGCCTTGGATGTAAGGCATCATGAGGCACCGAATACCCGAGAATTGAGGGAACTCCACTGTTCGTCCTGTGTTTGTGTTCACTGTCTATTCCTCCTTTCAAGGTACGATTACTATCTCGGCACAGTGCCAAGATTCCACTCCACATTAGCAGGTTACACCATAAAAGTCAATGGTCGGCAAGTTTGCCGACCATTGAGAGAAATCAGTATGAAAAAATTTCTTTTGCCCTTACAAAATATGGTTCGAGCCGATTTGTTTTCAGGTTCTTTGGCAGTTTGGAGTGTGTGCGGCGGAGCCGCTCATT
>PFCO01000003.1:624-2813 GCA_002772995.1 Candidatus Niyogibacteria bacterium CG10_big_fil_rev_8_21_14_0_10_46_36 | reverse complement strand
CCGCCTCGCTTCGCTCGGCGGCTAATTTGTATGGGATTTTTGGCGAAAAAGAAATGCTTTTATCAATAAGGGCAAAAGAAATTTTTTCATTCAATTCATAAAACCATGAGATATGTAATTTACGCTCGCAAGTCGAGTGAATCAGAAGAAAGACAAATTTTGAGTATTGAAGCGCAGCTCGCAGAGATGCAAGAGTATTCCGCCAAAGAAAAACTTGAAATTGTCGCTTCCTTTCAGGAAGCCCAAACTGCCAAAGAACCTGGGCGAATGAAATTCGCCGAAATGTTGTCATTTCTGCAAGCCGGAGAAGCAGACGGAATAATTTCATGGCATCCCGATCGTCTCGCCCGAAATTCGATTGACGGCGGACAAATCGTGTATCTCTTGGACACAGGAAAAATTAAAGACCTCAAATTTCCTACATTCTGGTTTGAGAACACGCCACAGGGAAAATTTATGCTGAACATTGCCTTTGGACAGAGCAAATACTACGTTGATAATCTTTCAGAAAATATCAGGCGTGGACATCGTGCCAAACTCCGTCGTGGCGTATATCCTGGCTCCGCACCCATTGGCTATCTCAACAATCATCGCACTCGCGATATTGATGTTGACCCAGAAAGAGCGACAATGATACGCAAAGGTTTCGAACTATACGCGACAGGAAAATATACGCTGAAGCAAATCGCGAGGGCGTTTAAAGATATAGGATTGCGGAGCCACAAGGGTAATGTTCTGGCAGTTTCCTGTGTCCAGAGAATTTTGAGCAAGTCGTTTTATTACGGACTCTTTGAGTTCAAAAGCGAGACGTATCAGGGAACGCACGAGTCGTTGGTATCAAAGAAACTTTTTGACGAATGCCAAGAAGTAATGAAATCTCGCGGACATATCAAGACACGCAAAGCAGAGAAAACTTTTCCATTTCGCGGACTACTCACCTGCGGGGAATGTAAATGTGCGATTACTGCTGAAACACAAAAAGGACATAACTATTATCGCTGTACTAAAAAGCGCGAAATGTGTTCGCAAAAATATGTCCGCGAAGAATTACTAACGGAACAGATAAAAAGTTTTCTTCAAAAAGTTTCTTTATCGAGCCAAGACACCGAGAAAGTTTTGCGCGAGTTAGACAAGGACGAGCAGAAAGCAAAAAATGATAATCAAGCCATTCTCCAAAATCTCAAAAGTGAGATAGCCGACATTGGTGCAAAGTTGGATAAATTGCTTTCTGCGTATCTTGACGAGATAGTTTCTGCCGAGGAATACGCCATGCAGAAACAAAAATTGCTCTCGCGCAAAGTGGAGTGTACTGAAGAAATCAGTGAAATCGAGAACGGAAACGTATCTTGGCTCGAACCGGCTCGTGCGTTTGTAAAATCCCTTAATTACGCGACAAAACTGGTGCGGAGTGGGGATAAGTCAGAAATGACAACATTTCTAAAACAAACCGGCTCGAACCATATTTTGTTTGATAAATGCATTTCTTTTTCGCCAAAAATCCCATACAAATTAGCCGCCGAGCGAAGCGAGGCGGGCAACTCGCATTTGCAAAATCCTTCTTGGCGGAGGGGGAGAGATTCGAACTCTCGGTACCCTTGCGAGCACTCCGGTTTTCAAGACCGGTGCCTTCAACCACTCAGCCACCCCTCCATGTCCCATAATAGTAGCAAAACATAACCGGTTTTTCTAGGCTCGGGTATGCGCTATACTATCTGTATATGCCGGAAATGAAGACCCTTTTTTCGTGGCGGGCTCCCGAATATTTTTATAACGAGAAAGGAGGCGGATGGTATGCCGCTTTGGGCGCGCTTACCGTCGTGCTTCTTGTGCTTGCCTACCTCTTGAATAATTTTCTATTTGGGGTATTAATTATAGTGTCATCTTTCGCGGTTGCTCTCTATGGCGCACGGCGGCCAAAAACCGTTTTGTTTGCGCTTACGGAGCAGGGTCTGCGGATAGAGAATCGCTTGTATCCATATGACAACATACAGTCATTCTGGATGCATTATGACCCTCCGCGATCCAAAGAGATGACCATCATTTTTAAAAAAGGCGTTATGCCGCGGCTTTCAATACCGCTTGAAGATGCTGACCCGAATGAGATCCGGGACATTTTTATCAAGCATGTAGACGAAGAGCCGCACGAAGAAACATTTTCCGATACTCTCGGACGATATCTTCGTTTTTAA
>PFCO01000003.1:0-593 GCA_002772995.1 Candidatus Niyogibacteria bacterium CG10_big_fil_rev_8_21_14_0_10_46_36 | reverse complement strand
TGCGGCGCGCGGGAAGGCAAAAAACCCCGTCGCGTAGCGACGAAATGGCTGGGCGAGGAAACGGAAAAATGGGCGGATTTGTTACGAACTGCATGGTTCGTTCCGATTTTTTGGACGAAGGAGGCAATTTCGGAGAAATTGTCGGATGAGGACAAAAAAGCGGCTTGTTTCGTATCCAAAACCCACTCCCGCAATGGTTCGACCCAATTATTTCCCCGACGTTCAAAATCTTTCAATTTCTCTTTCAAAGCGGCGAGAGAGCGCATAGTGGTGTCTTTCTTGGTTAGATAAATCTCTTTCGGTATGTCTCCGTCCAAATACGCGGACACCAGTTTTTCCATGCGCTCCTCGTCCGCTTTGATTCTATCGGAAAGATTTTGAACATCACTTTGCGACGCTGATATTTTTTCGCGCTCCCATTCTGTCACGCGCTCCAACATCCAATCAGTGTAGCGGTCGCAAAGTGAAATTGTTTGAAGCCGTTTTTGCAACTGCTCCGCCAAATCTTTTTCTTGCACATATCCTTGCGAGCAAATGCCTTTCTTTTTCGTGCAACGATAGTACCGATATATTCCACCATTCCCTTTTGCAAA
>PFCO01000002.1:898-2367 GCA_002772995.1 Candidatus Niyogibacteria bacterium CG10_big_fil_rev_8_21_14_0_10_46_36 | reverse complement strand
CCTTCGGCAAGAATTTCATAGGGTTTATGCAAAGCATATCGTGTCATCGCTCGGATATCATGAAAACACGTTTTCGCGATATTCCTCGCTTGACACGATAAGAACCTGTAAACTTGCTATGCTCGCTAAGAATTTCTAATATGCGTGGTTTTAGACAACAAAAGCAAAATATGCTGAAAGTGTTAGCTCTGCGTATTTTTACAATAATATTACTTATTTTACTTTTTGCGCTGGTTAAGGGAGGATGGAACATTTATCAAAAGCAGAGAGAGGCATACCTAAACAAGATTAATACAGAAGCAAAATTAGAGGAACTAAGTAATAGAAAACGGCAACTGCAGGCTGAAGTATTACATCTAAAATCAAGCCGCGGTATAGAAGAAGAAATTAGACAGCAATTTGAAGTGGCGCGAGAAGGAGAGGGGCTCATAATCATTGTCGATAGACCAACTGCCGAAGGAGGTGACACCGGGTCAACAAAAAATGAATGGTGGCGACCAGTTTGGCCTTGGTAGACTGGTGCGAAATACGAGAATCGAACTCGTGATCCTAGCTTGGGAAGCTAGCGTTATACCACTTAACTAATTTCGCGTTGGTTTTGTATGGGAAAGTACTACATCAGGATTCCGCGTGTTTATGATATACTTTCCAAACATTACTCATTAAATATATCTAATATGGAAGCAAAAGAAGTCACCATTTACAGTACACCAACTTGTCATTTTTGCCAGGCTGCCAAAGCCTTCTTTAAGGAAAACAATATTGAATATACAGACTATAATGTTGCAGAAGATGCCGACAAACGAAATGAGATGGTGGAAAAAAGTGGTCAGATGGGAGTGCCGGTTATTGTTATTGGAGAGCAGATAATTGTGGGCTTTGATGAAGACAAGGTTAAAGAGATACTTGGGATGTAAACAAAAGTGTTTTTTTAATTTCAAATGTCCCGCGAAAGCGGGACTTTTGTGATAAAGTACAGATTGTCTGCTTGCTCGTAATATAGAAGGCAGGCTCATGTAGTTGAATGTTCTTTGCAGAGGTCTCCCTGTAGTTCAATGGATAGAACAGGCCCGTCCTAAGGGCTAGATGTGGGTTCGATTCCTGCCGGGGAGACCTCTGTAAAGAAATACATAAAGGAAATTGAAATACTCTTCCAGAGCATTTCAATCCCGCGGGGTAGTTGGGTACGATTTTTACCCACACACTTGTGTACAAGTGTTTTGGGCGCTCCGAGGGCACCACGTAGGAAAAGTCAAAGAGTTTTGGTTCGCCTCGCTTCGCTCGGCGACCAATTTGTATTCGATTTTGGGGGAAGAAAATTTTTTAATCCAAAGAGCTAGGAGAGAAGAAACACCAAAAATGGTGTTTTCTTGTTGCTCTGCATAAGTTCAGAAACATTTGAGACTCCATAACAAAGCGGAGTCATGAGACAATTCAACATATTTAGAGGTACGAAGGGCTGGTTGTTC
>PFCO01000002.1:0-842 GCA_002772995.1 Candidatus Niyogibacteria bacterium CG10_big_fil_rev_8_21_14_0_10_46_36 | reverse complement strand
TGGAAGCAGGCACTAAGAGAGAAGCGAGGACGACTCGATGCCCTCGACCCGAAGAGTACTGCTCCAAAGAGAAGGCGCCGGCGAGAATACCCGCCCGGTCTCCTTGAGCATATAGTGGTGCTGAGGACGAGACATCACCGCATCGGCAAGAAGAAAATCGCCCTGCTACTAAAAGATGAGGGATTCAGTGCCTCGGAATCATACACCGGACGCTGTCTAGAAGACCTCAAGAAACAAGGTCGCCTCCCGTCAATGAGGCGTGTCTCGGTGTCCGCAAGAACAGGCAGAGTCATCGAGAGAAAACCCATATACCGCAAGAAGATACGCCGTCCGAAGGGAAAGAAGCGAGGCATCGAAATCGACACTGTGGTGCGCTTTGTGGACGGCATCAAACGTTATATCTACACTGCGATTGACATTGAACCGAGGTTCGCCTTCGCAGGAGCGTACACGAATCACTCCTCCCAATCGGCAACGGACTTCCTCAGAAAACTCAGTTATGTTTCGCCCAGGCCTATTAAAGAAATCCAATCTGACAACGGGAGCGAGTTCGCCCTGCGCTTTAGAGAGGCGTGTGAGAAGCAAGGCATCGTGCAGTACCATACGTACCCGAGAAGCCCCAAGATGAACGCCCACATCGAGAGATTCAACAGAACCTTGAATGAAGAGTTCCTGAAACAAAACCGCCAACTTCTTCGGGACGACCTTGATGCTTTCAACGGGAAGCTCATTGAATACCTCCTGTGGTACAACACAAAGCGACCTCATGAGTCGCTTGGAATGCTCTCGCCCTTGCGTTATATTGTGTCCACATTATCAGCGCGGGAGTCTCAAAGGTGCTG
>PFCO01000001.1:198319-204457 GCA_002772995.1 Candidatus Niyogibacteria bacterium CG10_big_fil_rev_8_21_14_0_10_46_36 | reverse complement strand
GAAGGAAATTTTTGGTTTTGCTGCCGCCGCTTCAATATCAACATACTTGTAATATATCACATTATTGTCATAGGACACAATATTTGGCTATAATACATCTGTGAATATGAAAACCCCAACATCAAAGCTTGGCAAAAATATAAAACTGATTCGCGAACGCAAAAAAATGTCGCAAGGCGATATTTGTCGTGCGGTCGGGCTTGATCGTGCCCAAATGAGCAATATTGAGGCAGGCAAAGGCAATCCCACACTTGCCACCATTGAGAAAATTGCCCAAGCGTTGGGAGTATCAAGCGACGAGCTTTTGAAATAACTATGACGGACAATAATTTACAAAAGAAAGTGGCAGAGCTAGAAGCTCAAATCAGGAAACTCAAGAAAAACAATCTTGGGCTGGTTTTTGAGGACAAGCAGGAAGATGTCGTTGAGCAATCAAAAACTCAAGTCCCTGTTTTGAAAGAGGTCGTCAAAAATCGTCTTGATTTGAGCGAAGCGTATCCTAATAATTTGATGATTGAGGGTGATAACTACCTCGCGCTTTCGGTTCTTAACTATACGCACAAAAAGAATATTGACCTTATCTACATTGATCCGCCTTATAACACCGGCGCAAAAAACTGGAAATATAACAATGACTATGTAGACAAAGACGATGAATACCGACACAGCAAGTGGCTCTCGTTTATGCGCCATCGTCTCAATCTGGCAAAAAATCTCTTGAAAGATGATGGCGTGCTAATTTGCGCGATTGATGAAAATGAGCAGGCGCACTTGGGAGTTTTAATTGAGCAATTATTTCCAGCACACGAGCAACATACGATTACGATTGTTCACAATCCTCGTGGCGTGCAGGGAACAAACTTTTCTTATACCCACGAATACGCAGTTTTTGTTATACCAAAAAATCTAAAAACAATCGGCGACAGGGTTATTGACGGAGATGATGTTAGCTGGAGAGGATTGCGAGATAACGGTGGCGAATCGTTACGAACTGACGCTAGAAATTGTTTTTACCCAATAATAATCAAAGACGGAGAAGTTATTGGGTTTGGCAATGTTGTGCCGAACGACATTCATCCGAATAGAGAAGAAAACAAAAAAGACGGAACTTACATTTATCCGATAGATAATGAGGGTATTGAGAGGAAATGGCGTTACGCTCGCCAAAGTGTGGAAAAAATAAAACATCTCTTGCGTGTAGCGGACGGTAGAGGTGGCAAAGAAATTCAAATCGGTAAGGATTTTGGAAAGTATCGGACGGTTTGGTTTGATAAAAAATACGACGCCAATGAGTATGGCGCAAAACTATTGCGCGAGATTGTCCCTAGCTCCGATTTTGATTATCCGAAATCACTTCATACAGTTTACGATTGTTTGTTTGCTGTTGTTGGCGAGCGGCCACACGCAAATGTTTTGGACTTTTTCGCCGGTTCAGGCACAACCGGACACGCCGTTTTAGAAATGAACAAAATTGATGGCGGCAATCGCAAATTCATCATCTGCACCAATAACGAAAACAACAACGGCGGAAACGGCGGGATTGCCGAATCAGTCTGCTATCCGCGTATTAAAGCCGTCATCAAAGGCTACAAGAACAAAAAGGGAGAAAAAGTCGCTGGAATGCCGAGCAATCTTTTCTACTATCAAACTGATCTCGTGGATATTGAGCAAATCCACAAAGTGCCGGATGACGCAAAAATCCGTATTACCTATGAAGCGGGAGAAATGATCGCCGTTCGCGAGGACACGCTCAACGAAGTGGAGAAAAATGACTGGTGGCAGATTTTTGAGGGCAAGGGCAAGTTGGTGGCAATATACTTCAAGGAAGACAAAGCAAAACTGGCGGAACTCATTGCCAAACTGGAAAAGAAAAATCTGCCGACAGCTTTGTATATTTTCAGTTGGGGCAAGAACGAATACAAAGGCGAGTACTCCAGCGCGAATATCAGGGTCGAGGATATTCCAGAGCCGATCATTGAAGTTTACAAAGAACTAAACCGGATATAATTATGTTCGCACTCAAACCATTTCAAGAAACGGCAATATCACAGCTCAAAGATCAGTTTTTGAGTTTGTGGAAATTGCCGAATCAAAATATCCCGCTTGTTTTCAAATCGCCGACCGGTTCGGGCAAGACGATAATGCTGGCGCAATTTTTGCGCGACATCGTGAGCGATCCGCGTTTTGCGGGCAACGATGTCGCGTTTGTATGGTTTTCGTTTAGCGAGGACTCATACGAGCAGAGCAAGAAAAAACTTTTTGATTACTACGGCGGCGCAAGCGAGCTTGATTTGCTTGATCTTAACGACCTATCGCGTGAGAAACTGCGCCAAAACGATATCTTTTTCATAAACTGGCAGAAAATTAAAGGACGAAGCAAAGAAAGCCGGAAATTGCGCCGCGATAACGAGCAAGGGCTGACTTTTGATAACTTCATCAACGAAACGCACGGAGCGGGACGCAAGATTGTCGTGATTATTGATGAGGAACATATCGGAAGCGACACCGACCTCGCGCTGGAAGTGGTTGAGGGTCTTATCAAGCCGAAAATCACACTCCGTATGTCGGCAACGCCGAAATACATCCCGACCCGCGCCGAAACAGGTGGATATGTTGAAATAAGGCGCGACGCGGTTGTTGAGGCGGGGCTGATTAAAGAAAAAATCGTATTTCAAACGGAGGAAGATTTGCAACAAAAAGCAGTCAAGAAACTTGACCAAGACGAAATGCTTTTGGAATTAGCTTTTGCCAAACGGCTAGAGCTGGTGGAGCTGTATAAAAAGCTCGGCGTTGAGGTCAATCCGCTTGTTTTGATTCAGCTTCCGAATGACGATCAAGCAACTAAAGAAACCAGCGACACGACCAAGCAGACGATTGTACTGGAATATCTAAAACGCAAAGGCGTAAAAAGTGATGAGATTGCCGTTTGGCTCTCCAAAGAGAAAGAAAACTTGGAGGATTTGGAAAAAGCCAACTCGCCGGTGTCGTTTCTCCTATTTAAGCAAGCCGCCGCAACGGGCTGGGATTGTCCGCGCGCGGGAGTTTTAGTGATGTTCCGCGAAATAAAGAATCCGACTTTTGCAATACAGACCGTTGGACGCATTTTGCGTATGCCATTTGGCACACACTTTGCTCATCCTGAACTCAATCTCGGCTATCTCTATACAAACTATAAACGGAACGAGGTTTTGGCAGAGTACGTAAAATCTAAAACTGAAAATCGTCCGGCAATCAACGGAAGTTATCGCAAAAAAAATGTTGAGCCGATAAAGCTGAAATCCGTCTTTATGACGCGCGCGGACTATAACGACTTGGGTGATTCTTTCCAAATGACATTTAAGCAAGTGGCGGACAAAAAATTGGACACCAAGAAACTCAATCTAAAACCGAAAGTGACAAACGGCTTGATTGTCGGCGTGGAAATTGACGATTACGACAATTTCACCAAAGAGCTGTTTGAGGAGGGTGGAAGTTATGATGAGGAAATGTCCCGCCATGACCTTGAACGGCTGTACAACTTGTTGTGCTTCAAAATTGTCGCAAAGCAAACCGACGAAAACCGAAAATTCGCACCAGAGCGTTCATGGGGCAAGCTCAAGACCGCACTGAACATTTATCTCATGGAGAAACTCAAAATTTCCCGCGCCGACGCTTACAAAATTATCGTGAATGATTTGGTTAGTTCGGCAGGCGCGCTTGCGCCTGTTGTTGGCGACGCACTTTTGTCGTATCGCCCGATCCGCGAGCAGGAAGTAAACAAAAAGGCGGCACGCGCAAAGCGCACAGAGCATATTGAAGTCCCACGCGAGGCGTTATTTTTTACCGACCAATACGCAGAATTGGAGGTCAAGAAATCTGCAATGGAGCCGTTTTGGTTTGAAAAGATCCCTGCCGGACTATTCGGAGGTGCAAACAATGAGAGAAAATTTATTGAGTTTCTTGAGTCGCCAAAAAACAAAAGCGTCGTTTGGTGGCACAAAAACGGCGACACCGGAAGCGAGCATTTTTCAATCTCCTTTTACAATCCCGACGAGAACAAGGAAAAGCTGTTCTACCCTGACTGGATTATAAAAACGAAGAATAGTGTTTTGATCATTGATACCAAGGCTGGAATTACTGCCGAAAGCAACGACACAAAGTACAAAGCCGAAGCTCTGCAGGCATGGCTCAAAGGAAAGAAAGGTTTTGACGGCGGTATTGCTGTCCAAGACGGACCAAACGGCTGGAAAATCAATCGCAATGCCAAGTATTCGCATGATTCGTCACTCAAGGGCTGGGATGTTCTCGAATTATAATAATTATGGATTTATATTTTTCTGACCATTTCAAAATAAAACCGCAAGACCTCGAAAAATACGGGGCTTTTAATATTTCTCTCGTTTCAGACTTACCGCTTTTCATTGATCCATTCCTCCTTTTCAACAGCAAGAAGAAGAAATATAAAGAATTGCACGAGAGCATAATAAAATATCTCGTATTTCTGAAAGGCAAGGCCAACGAGGAGCAAAATCAAGGAACACTCAAAGCTTGGTACGCATTTAAGGAAGTCGAGCAAAATTGGCTCGGCTTCTCTGTTATTGGAAACAAAGGTAGTGCGCTCGGAATGGATTTTGCGACAGCGTTAAACGAAAATCTGCACAAAATTTTTCAGGAGTTTGGACAAGAACAAATAACAAAAAGCAGCCATTTGGAAAAATTGTGCTTGATTAAAGATGGTGTTGGCAAGGACAACATCAGCGATTTTGCTACGAATCTGATGAAAGAGTTTTTACTTGAATACACTCAAACTTTCGCGCAAAAGCACATTGATGAGAGTTTGCGAGATACTTTTCGCATACCACGAACACGCTTTAATTACGAAACTGAAACTTGGGAAGAGGCGACTTTTGATTTGCCAAAATTTGAGGGCGATTTCGTTATTTTGACCCCGAAAGATTTGCTAACCAAAGACGAGACATGGATAAACAAAAAAGATCTGCTCGAAGATTTTGAACGCATACCAAATGCTATCCCCGACGAACAACTACGATTTCAGGTCAATAACTATCTGCGAAGTCGCCTTGTCAGAGATCCGAAGAAGAAAAAGGAGCCAACAAAACAAGAGAAAATGGCTGCCGCTTTTGCCACCATTCAAGAGTTTCCCCAACTCATTGATTATTACATCAAGTATAAAGAAGAACACGGCGACCAAGCTGAGAATATCAGCAACGAAAAAGTCATTTTTTCTGAAAATTTTTATATTAAGAATGTCCGCGATTTTATTACTGGACTACAGAAAACGGACTTTTACTCGTCAGCGCAAAATAGCTATGACGAAGCTAAAAAGAAAATAGGCACTCTAAAGGGTTACATAGAAAACAATGACGGATACAAACTTTTTTATCACAAAGAAGAATGTCTCGGAACAGAAAGAGATTTACAACTTTTGTTCGGCTTGGTATGCCACGAATCATCTGCTTTTGATATAAACCGAGAAGTAAATAATGGTCGTGGTCCTGTGGATTTCAAAATTTCCAAAGGTAGCGGAGATAAAACGCTGGTGGAATTTAAGCTCGCCAAAAACAAAAAGCTCAAGCAAAATCTACAAAAGCAGGTTGAAATTTACGAAAAAGCGAATCAAACAAATTCTTCTTTCAAAGTGATAATATACTTTACCGAAGACGAATATAAGCGAGTAAATGGAATTTTGAATGAACTTGAGCTTTCCGGAAAAGAAAACATTGTTTTAATTGACGGACGAAGCGACAACAAGGTGTCTGCTTCAAACGCATAAGGGAGCCGCTCGCGTCAGCGGACGGGCTTGTGCGCGCACTGGGTGGGTGGGGCAAGCACAAAGAATTACCATAGGCATCGCCGAAGCCACGGAGCGAACACGAAGCAACACCGAGCAGGCATCGTGAGCGTAGCGAGCGGCCAGTGCGAGGTGCTTGCGAAGTGTGAGCGGACTTTCAAACTACCACCAAACGCGGGGACGGGAGCGCCTCGGGCCGACGCAAGCGACGGAGAAAAGGCGGGCGTAAAACTGCCAAAAATGCTAATATACACTTACTAGCCTTTTTGGAGGAGTGAAGCGGCGGCAGCAAAACCAAAAATTTCCTTCCTTTCAAACTTTCCGCTTCGCGGCGGGGGGTGTGGAGG